>NZ_DAIUBO010000080.1:0-16063 GCF_036846665.1 Amaricoccus sp.
CGGGTCAGGATATGCCTGCCGCGCGCGAGGAGCACCCGCCCGCTCGACTCGATCGCCAAGGTCTCGGCGATGATGCGCCCGACCCAGGGCCCGCCGGCGTTGACGAGGGCGCGGGAGGTGACCTCCCGTTCCGCCCCCCCGGCCTCGCGGAGCCGGATCCGCCAGAGGCCCTCGTCCCGGCGGGCGGCGAGGCATTTCGTCCGCGGCAGGATCTCCGCGCCGCGGCGGGCGGCGTCGCGGGCGAGCAGCACCACCAGCCGCGCATCCTCCACCCAGCAGTCGGAGTATTCGAAGGCCTTGCCGTAGCCGGGCTTGAGCGGTGCGCCGGCCGGATCTTCGTGCAGGTCGAGGCTGCGGGCCGGCGGCAGGATCTTCCGCCCGCCGAGATGGTCGTAGAGAAAGAGCCCGAGGCGCAGCAGCCAGGCCGGCCGCAGGCCGTCGTGATGCGGCAGGACGAAGCGGAGCGGCCAGCTGATATGCGGCATGGCCACGAGCAGGGTCTCGCGCTCGATCAGCGCCTCGCGCACCAGCCGGAACTCGTAATATTCCAGATAGCGCAAGCCACCGTGGAATAGCTTGGTCGAGGCCGAGGAGGTCGCCTGCGCGAGATCGCCCTGCTCCGCGAGCCCGACCCGCAGCCCGCGACCGGAGGCGTCCCGGGCGATGCCGCAGCCGTTGACCCCGCCGCCGATGACGAAGAGGTCGAAATCCGCCGCGTTCCGCTGATCCACTGGCGCCCCTCCGCAAATCCGGCCGCTTGCGGGGCAATGATGAAGTCGCGGGGGCGGGCGGTCAACGGGGCCGGGGCGATCGCTGCCCGGCGGTGCCCGCCAGGCGGGGTGGTGACGCTGGACTCGGACGGAACTCGCACGCATTGGGTCGCGTGACCGGATGCAATTCCCCTGCCCGGCGGCGGCGAGCGTCGGCGAACAAGGTCCGTGAACTCCCCGCGAAGCGATGGCATAGTGGCGCCGGGACAGTGGAGGACGGATCATGGGCGAGCGGTCGACCGCGTCCAGCGGCGGCGAGGAGAAGGCTTTCACGGCGGCAGAACTCGGCGCGCTGGCGCATCTCTATCGCGGCGAGGTCTACCGCAGCACGATCTGGCGCTCGCGCCTCGACCATACGACCAACTGGGCCGTCGTCACCACCGGGCTGGCGCTGTCGCTCACCTTCGCCGGGCCCGAGGCCTCGCCGCTGCCGCTGATCCTGGTGGGGCTCCTGGTCGTGGTCTTCCTGCTCTTCGAATCCCGCCGCTACCGCTATTTCAACGTCTGGCGGGCGCGCTGCCGGCTGATGGAAACGGATCTCTTCGGGCCGATGCTGCGGGGCGAGGATTACGGCCGCGACGGGAAATGGAACACGCTGCTGGCCCAGGATTACATCCGGCCGCATTTCCACATCAGCGAGCTGCGCTCCATCGGTCGGCGGCTGCGCAAGAACTACGCCTATATCCTGACCGTGCAGGCGGTGGCCTATTACGGCAAGCTCGCCATCCATCCCACTCCGGTGACGAGCTGGACCGAATTCGTCGACCGCGCGGCGATCGGGCCGCTGCCGGGGCTCGTGGTCGTGCTCGCCGGACTGGTCTTCCATGGCGGCTGGCTGGCGGTCGCGCTGATCACCCTGCGGATCGAGAAACGCCACCGCGGCCGGCACAAGCTGATCTCGATCGCCTGAACGGCGGCGGCTCAGCGCGCCCGGGCGCTGTGCTCCACGGTGCGGACGAAGACGTCGCTGTCGGCGCAGAGCCGCACGATGGATTTCGGCGGCGTGACGTCGGTGAAGAAGCCGTCGAGCTCGGCGAGGCTCGCGATGCGCACCGGCGCGGCCATCTTGAACTTGGTGTGGTCGGCGACGAGGTAGCTCTTGCGCGCGTTCTTGATGATCGCCTGCGCCACCCGCACCTCGCGGAAATCGTAGTCGAGCAGCGAGCCGTCCGGATCGACCGCCGCCGAGGCGATGACGGCGTAATCCACCTTGAACTGGCCGATGAACTCGGCGGTCACGTCGCCCACCAGCGCCCCGTCCGAGCGACGCAGGATGCCGCCGGTGACGATCACCTCGGAATTGGGCGAGGTGGCGAGGATATTGGCGACGTTGAGGTTGTTGGTCACCACCATCAGGTTGCGGTGCTTCAAGAGCGCGCGCGCCACGGCCTCGGTGGTGGTGCCGACGTTGAGGAAGATCGAGACGCCGTCGGGGATCTGCTCGGCGACGAGCCGCGCCATGGCGTCCTTCTCGGCCGAGGCGAGACTGCGCCGGTCCTCGTAGCCCAGCGCGATCACGCCCGAGGGGATCATGGCGCCGCCATGCACGCGGGTCAGCTGGCCGATGTCGCAGAGCTCGGTCAGATCCCGGCGGATCGTCTGGGCGGTCACGTTGAACTTGGCCGCGAGGCCCTCGACCGTGACCTTTCCCGTCTCGCGCGCGATCGTCAGGATCTCGGAATGGCGGAAGTTCTGGGCCATGCGTGACTTCGCTGCGGATTTCCCCTTCTAGATCCGGGGCCACGGGCTTGCAAGCGCGCGCAATTTCCTTGCGCGTGACCTCGGCGCCCGGGCGGCCTATGAAGGGACGAGCCGCCGGCGCCGGCGGCGCGCAAGGGGAGGGAGCCGATGTCGCACGTGCTGGCCATCGACCAGGGGACGACCTCGAGCCGCGCCATTCTCTTCGACCAGGAGCTGCGGGTCGTCGCCAGCGCCCAGGAGGAATTCGCGCAGCATTTCCCCCGCTCCGGCTGGGTCGAGCACGAGCCCGAGGATCTCTGGTCCACGGTGGCGGCCACCTGCCGCGAGGCGGTGGCGAAGGCGGGGATCGGCGCCGAGGAAATCGCCGCCATCGGCATCACCAACCAGCGCGAGACCACGCTGGTCTGGAACCGGCGCACCGGCGCGCCGCTGCACCGGGCGATCGTCTGGCAGGACCGCCGCACCGCCGGGATCTGCGCGCGGCTGCGCGAAGAGGGCCACGAGCCGGCGGTGACGGCGCGCACCGGCCTCCTGCTCGATCCCTATTTCTCCGGCACCAAGCTGAAATGGCTGCTCGACAGCATCGAGGGGGCGCGGGCGCAGGCCGAGGCGGGCGAGCTGCTCTTCGGCACGGTCGATTGCTACCTGATGTGGCGGCTGACCGGCGGCAGGATGCATGTGACCGACGCGACCAATGCCGCGCGCACGCTGCTCTACAACACCCGCGAGGGGCGCTGGGACGCGGAGATCTGCGCGCTCCTCGACATTCCCCGGACCATGCTGCCGGAGGTGTTCGATTGTGCGGCCGATTTCGGCACCACGGCGCCCGACCTGCTCGGCCGCGCCGTCCCGATCCTCGGGGTCGCCGGCGACCAGCAGGCGGCGACGGTGGGCCAGGCCTGCTTCGAGCCGGGCATGATGAAATCGACCTATGGCACCGGCTGCTTCGCACTGCTCAACACCGGCGAGGCGCCGGTCGAGAGCCGCAACCGGCTGCTCGGCACCATCGCCTACCAGTTCGACGGGCGGCCGACCTATGCGCTGGAGGGCTCGATCTTCATCGCCGGCGCCGTGGTGCAATGGCTGCGCGACGGGCTGAAGATCATCCGCAGCGCCTCCGAGACCCAGGCCCTGGCCGAATCCGCCGACCCGGAGCATCACCTCTATCTGGTGCCGGCCTTCACCGGCCTCGGGGCGCCCTATTGGGACGCCGACTGCCGGGGCGCGGTCTTCGGGCTGACCCGCGGCTCGGGGCCGGCGGAATTCGCCCGCGCCGCGCTGGAGAGCGTCGGCTTCCAGACCCGCGATCTCTGGGAGGCGATGCGGGACGACTGGCAGGGCGGCGGGGGGGAGGCAGTCCTGCGGGTGGACGGCGGCATGAGCGCCTCGGACTGGACGATGCAGTTCCTCGCCGACATGCTGGGCGCGCCGGTGGACCGGCCGAAGGTGCAGGAGACCACGGCGCTCGGGGCGGCATGGCTTGCGGGCTGGCGCGCGGGCCTGTATCCGGGGCCGGGCGAGTTCGCCCGTGGCTGGGCCCTCGATCGCCGGTTCGAACCCCGGATGGAGGAAGCGGCGCGCGAGGCGCGATATGCGGGGTGGCGGGACGCGGTCGGCAGGACGCTGACGCGTCGCACTTGAGCAAGGGAAAGTGAGCATGGCGGTAAAGGTAGGCATCAACGGTTTCGGACGGATCGGCCGGAACGTGCTGCGCGCGATCATCGAATCGGGCCGCACGGACATCGAGGTGGTGGCGATCAACGACCTCGGGCCGGTGGAGACCAACGCGCATCTGGTGCGCTACGATTCGGTGCACGGCCGCTTTCCCGGCAAGGTGACCGTGGACGGCGACACCATCGACGTGGGCCGGGGGCCGATCAAGGTCACCGCCGAGCGCGATCCCAAGGCGCTGCCCTGGAAGGACATCGACGTCGCCCTGGAATGCACCGGCATCTTCACCGACCGGGCGAGGGCGGCGATGCATCTGGAGAACGGCTCGAAGCGGGTGATCGTCTCGGCGCCGGCGAGCGGGGCGGACAAGACCATCGTCTACGGGGTCAACGACAAGGCGCTGACCAAGGACGATCTGGTGATCTCCAACGCCTCCTGCACCACGAACTGCCTCGCGCCCGTGGCCTTCGTGCTCAACAATGCCATCGGGATCGACAAGGGCTTCATGACCACGATCCACAGCTATACCGGCGACCAGCCGACGCTCGATACGCTGCACAAGGATCTCTACCGCGGCCGCGCCGCGGCGCTCTCGATGATCCCGACCTCGACGGGCGCGGCCAAGGCCGTCGGCCTCGTGCTGCCGGAGCTGAACGGCAAGCTCGACGGCGTGGCGATCCGGGTGCCGACCCCGAACGTCTCGGTGGTGGATTTTAAGTTCATCGCGAGCCGCGAGACCTCGGTCGACGAGATCAACGGCGCGATCAAGGCCGCCGCCGAGGGTCCGCTCGCGGGCATCCTCGGCTTCACCACCGAGAAGCTCGTGTCGTCGGACTTCAACCACGACCCGCATTCCTCGGTGTTCCACATGGACCAGACCAAGGTCATGGACGGCACCTTCTGCCGCATCCTGACCTGGTACGACAACGAATGGGGCTTCTCCTCGCGGATGTCCGATACCGCCGTGGCTTTGGGCAAGCTCATCTGACGCCTGCGGAGGGGCCGCCCCTCGATCCGGTTCCGTCCGCGGGCGCGCGCATCCGCGGACGGTCGCGTCACGGGGCGCCGCAGATAGCTGACTGTCGCCAGAAGGAGCGTAGACATGCTCGACCACACTGACCTCAAATCCCGCCTCGCCGATCCCGACCTCCTCCGCGACAAGGCCTTCGTGGCCGGCGAATGGGTGGCGGCGGCGAGCGGCAAGTCGTTCCCGGTGACCAATCCGGCACGGGGCGACACGATCTGCACGGTGCCCGACCTCGACGAATCGGAGGTCGCGCGCGCGATCGACGCGGCGGACGAGGCCCGCCGGGAATGGGCGGCCCGGACCGGCAAGGAACGCGCCGCGGTGCTGCGCAAATGGTACGATCTGATGGTCGCCAATGCCGACGACCTCGCCGCGATCCTGACGGCGGAGATGGGCAAGCCGCTGGCCGAGGCCAGGGGCGAGATCCTCTATGGCGCCTCCTTCATCGAATGGTTTTCGGAAGAGGCCAAGCGCGTCTATGGCGAGACGATCCCCGGCCACCAGCGCGACCAGCGCATTCTGGTCATCAAGCAGCCGATCGGGGTCGCCACCTCGATCACGCCCTGGAACTTCCCCAATGCGATGATCGCCCGCAAGGTCGGCCCGGCGCTCGCGGTCGGCTGCGGCTTCGTCGCCAAGCCGGCCGGCGAGACGCCGCTCTCGGCCCTGGCCATGGCGGTGCTGGCCGAGCGCGCCGGCCTGCCCAAGGGCGTCTTGAGCGTCGTCACCTCCAAGTCGAGCGCGAAGGTCGGGCAGGTGTTCTGCGCCCACCCCAAGGTCCGCAAGCTCACCTTCACCGGCTCGACCGAGGTCGGCCGCATCCTGCTCCGGCAGGGCGCCGAACAGGTGCTGAAGATGTCGATGGAACTGGGCGGCAACGCGCCCTTCATCGTCTTCGACGACGCCGACATCGACGCCGCCGTCGAGGGCGCGATGATCTCTAAATACCGCAACAACGGCCAGACTTGCGTCTGTGCCAACCGCATCTACGTCCAGTCCGGGATCTACGACGACTTCGCCCATCGCCTGTCGCAGAAGGTCGGGCAGATGCATGTGGGCGACGGCTTCGACGCCGGAGTGACCACCGGCCCGCTGATCTCCGCCGACGCGGTCAGGAAGGTCGAGGAGCACATCGCCGACGCGACCTCCAAGGGCGCGCAGATCAAGATGGGCGGCAAGCGGCATTCGCTCGGCGGCACCTTCTTCGAGCCGACGATCCTGACCGGCGTCACCCGCGACATGATGGTCGCCAACGACGAGACCTTCGGGCCCGTCGCGCCGCTCTTCCGCTTCGAGACCGAGGAGGACGTGATCGAGCAGGCCAACGACACGATCTTCGGGCTGGCCTCCTATTTCTACGCCCGCGACCTCAGCCGGGTCTGGCGCGTGGCCGAGGCGCTGGAATACGGCATGGTCGGCATCAACACCGGGCTGATCTCCACCGAGGTCGCACCCTTCGGCGGCGTCAAGCAATCGGGGCTCGGGCGCGAGGGATCGAGCCACGGCATCGAGGATTACCTGGAGATCAAGTATCTCTGCATGAGCGTCTGACGCCGCCCGGGGCCGCCGGCCTTGGCCCCGCCGCCGCCCATCGCGATCCCGGAAAGCCTGGCCCGCCTTCGCGATGCGCTCGGGCCCGGGGCGCCGGCCGCGCGCCTGTGGCCGTCGCTGAGCCGGCTCGACTGGGTCGCGGCCCTGCCGAATGCCGCCGCACCGGGCTTCGTCTATCTCGCCGGTTCGCTCGACGGGATCGCCGTGGGCGGCGGCGGCGCCGATGTGCTCGAGGCCGGCGCGCGGCTCGCGGGCGAGGCCGCGGAGGTGATCGCGGCGCGCGCGGGCGCGGCGGCGTCGCGCCTGCCGGGCGATCCGGAGATCGACGCGCTCTGGCGCCCCTCCCGGGAGGGCGGCCGGGTCGCGGCCGTCGATCTCGCCGCCGGCCGGGCGCTCGGGGTCTTCCTCCGCCCGCCGGACGCCGCGGCACCCGTCTTCGGCCCCGGGCTCGCGGCCGGCATCGACCGCGAGGCCGCGCGCCTGGCGGGGCTTCTGGAACTGATCGAGCGCGACGCGGTCGCGTCCTGGTGGCTCGACGGCAGGCGGCCGGCCGGACTCGCGCCTTCCGTTCTCGCCGATGCCGAGGCACGGCTCGCCCGCCTGCGCGCCGGCGCGCCGGCTTTGCGCGAGACCGAATTCCTCGCGCTGGTCTCGCCGGTGGGAGTTCCGGTGGTCTGCGCCCTGTCGCGGGATGCGGCCGGGGGCGGGCTGGCCTTCGGCTTCAAGGCCGCGCTGGATGCGCCGACCGCGGCGGCCGGCGCGACCATCGAGCTCCTGCAGATGGAGATCGCCCTGGACCTCGCCCGCTACCGCGCGGCGCGCGAGGCATCGACGGCCGACGACCTGGGCGTGCTGCGGCGCGCGGCGCTCGATCCCGGATCCTTCGCCTGCCTCTCCCCCTCGGCGGCGGAACCGCCAGGGCTGCGGCTCTCCGGCCTCGACGATCTCGTCGCGCATCTCGCCTCGGCGGGGCGCCGCGCCTTCGCCGTGGATCTCGCCGGCCCGCCCGGCGGGCTCGCCGTGGCGAAGGTCCTCGCCACGGGCCTCCGGCCGTTTCCCGGCGGCGGCGCGGCGAGACACGGCGCGCCCGGCACCGTCGCGCCGCTGATGTGAGCGCGAAAGAAAAAACGGCGGCTGGGTTGAGCAGCCGCCGAGTCGGTCAGGGAGGAAGCAAACCGGACGCAACGGTCTGCGGCGGAGCCCGGTGCATCATTTGCACTGGGCGATGGTGTAATCGCCCACGCGGGCGAAAAGGATGTCGATCGGGGTCATGATCGGCGCGATCCCCGGTCGGTGATAGTCGTCGTAGAACTGCGGCAGGGGATAGCGCCCCTCGGCCATCGGGTCGGTCATGGCGTCGATGCTCGCCTCGATCATCTCGCGGACCGGGAGCCGGATGACGAGCTTCTCAGAGGTTCCCTGCACGAATTCGAGCTCGGTGACCCGATCGGAGACCGTCGCGATCCCGTCAAGCTGGACGCGCAACTCGCCCACGTCGCGCGGCAGGGCGCGCCGGCCCGTCGACCAATCGGCGACCACGCTGCCCATGCCCACATAATCCGTCACTTCGATCGGCTCCTTCAGTTTCCTCGCCCCACACGGCTGCGCCTCGAACATGTCTGACCCTCCTCTTTCGGCACCGGTTCCGGCCGGTTCGGGTTTCGTCCTGCGCGAAACTTCCGTAAGGGACACCGGGCATTGCGTGTTCGCCCGATCGGTCGGAGATCGGAGCGGCGCCGCACCGCCATGCAACTGGTCAAACAGGTCGCGCAGGACGAAACGCTCGCCGACGGTCGGCTCGGCCCGCCCGCCGGGAACATCGGCGAAGAACCCTTCGGCATGGCGCCCGACCGGCCGCGGTCCATCCGGGATCCCGGCGGGGAGAGGATGATCGCTTTCGTAGTGCATGCCCTGGATCTTTCGCTTCTGAACGCGACCCAGTAACACCGCCGCCCATCACGCCCGCGTGACAGATGCCGCCTCCCGGCTCTTCCGGGTGTGAAAAAAACGTGAATTCCCCCCTGCCGACCCAGGCGGATGCGCGCGGCGAGCGATCGTCTTCATGCTCCGGCCGGACGGTCGTGCCGCCTCCGGGCGGCGGCGCGGCCTCTCCCGCGTCTCCCGCCGTGCCCCGGCCGACGGAGGTGGCATCGGTCCGGACAAGGGATTGGTGTGCCGCGCGGAAGCCCGGCGACACCGCGCGCCGGTGCCAGGCTCACACCAGCCGCGCGACCACGAAATCCGCGAGATCGGCCAGCTGCGCGCGGATCGGTCCCTCGGGCAGCGGCGACAGCGCAGAACGGGCGCGCGCGGCGTGGTCGAGCGCGGTGTCGCGGGTGCTGTCGAGGCTGCCATGGCGGGCCATGATCGCCATGGCCGCCGCGAGGTCGCCCTCACGCTGCTCGCCCTTCTCGATCACCCGCACCCAGAAGCCGCGTTCGGCCGCATCGGCCTGCGCGAGCGCGCGGATTACCGGCAGCGACATCTTGCGCTCCCGGAAATCGTCGCCGACGTTCTTGCCGAGCCGGTCGTCGGTGCCGCGGTAGTCGAGAAGGTCGTCGGCGATCTGGAAGGCGATGCCGAGCGCGTCGCCATAGTCGCGGAGCGCGCGCACGGCCTCCGGCTCCGCCCCGGCGATCACCGCGCCGGCCTCGGTGGCAGCCGAGAAGAGCGCCGCGGTCTTGCCGCGGATCACCTGCAGATACACCGCCTCGTCGGTCGCGAGATTGGCCGCGGCGGTCAGCTGCAGGACCTCGCCCTCGGCGATCACCGCCGCGGCGTTCGACAGGATGTCGAGCACCTGCAGGTTGCCGGGCTCCACCATGAGCTGGAAGGCCCGGGCGAAGAGGTAATCCCCGACGAGCACGCTCGACTTGTTGTCCCAGAGCAGGTTGGCGGTCGGCCGGCCGCGCCGGCGCGCGCTCTCGTCCACCACGTCGTCGTGCAGGAGCGTGGCGGTGTGGATGAACTCCACCGTCGCCGCCAGCTTGAGATGGTCGGCGCCGCGGTAGCCGCAGAGCCGGGCCGCGGCCAGCGTGAGCAGCGGGCGCAGCCGCTTGCCGCCGGCGCCGACCAGATGCGCCGTCACCTCCGGGATGCGCGGCGCGTGCCGGCTGGCCATGCGCTCGCGGATCAGCCCGGCGACGCCGTCCATGTCCACGGCGAGCATTGCGAGGAGGCGTTCGATCGGCGTCTCGACGGGCGCGGGCGTGTTCATCTGTCCTGACTCTCGACCTCTGCCCGGGCGTTCACTAATCTTCCGCGGATGAAGGAGATCCTGCGGACCAGCGACCCAACGATCGTTGCTTTCAGCACGGCGCTGCTGCGTGGCGAGGCTATAGACTGCTTCGTTCTGGACGTCCACATGAGCGTGCTCGAAGGCGGCATCGGCCTCTTTCCGCGGCGGCTGGTGGTGGCCGACCGCGACGCCTTCCGCGCGCGGGCGATCCTTCGCGACAACGGGATCGAGGATCTGACGCCGGCATGACACCCGGGGCGGGGCTGAGCCGCGATGCGATGCTCGGCGGGCGGCTGCATGTCTGGCAGCCGCGCAGCGGCTACCGCGCCGCCACCGATCCGGTGCTGCTCGCGGCCTTCGTGCCGGCGCGGGAGGGCGAACGGGTGCTCGATCTGGGCTGCGGCGCGGGCACCGCCGGGCTTTGCCTCGCGCGGCGCGTGCCGGGGATCGAGCTGCATGGCCTCGAGATCCAGCCCGCCTATGCCGGGCTCGCGCGCCGCAACGCGCGGGAGAACGCGATCGCGATGATGGTCCACGAGGGGGATCTGCGGGCGATGCCGGGGGCGCTGCGCGCGCTCGACTTCAACCATGTGCTGCTCAACCCGCCCTATCACGGCGCCGGGGCGGCGACGCCGGCGCGCGACGCCGGGCGCGACGCGGCGCATCGCGAGGGGGCGGCCGGACTCGCCGAATGGATCGCGACCGGGGTCCGGCGGCTGCGCCCGGGCGGGACGATCACGATCATCCAGCGGAGCGCCCGCCTGGGAGAAATTCTTGCCGCGCTCGAGAAGGGATGCGGTGCCGTGGAAGTCCTGCCGCTCGCCGCGCGCGAGGGTCGGCCCGCCGGAAGGATCCTGGTGCGTGCGCGCAAGGCGCGGCGGACCGCATTAGTTCTTCATTACCCATTAACTCTTCATAGAGGAAATGCGCACCTGCGCGACGGAAACGACTATACGGAACGGGCTGAAGCTGTTCTGCGGGACATGAAAGAACTCGCCATAGGCGGGATCTTGCCGAATGCACGTTAAAGTGGTAAACACCCGGTAACCTCAACCAACAGGTGTCCGGCACGGGCCGGGGCCGAGGTCCATCGGGAGTATCTGGTGATGCAGTCGGGCGTCTGCTTTCTCATCCTCGCGATGTTGTTGACCCCGGCGGTGGACGGCGTGGCCAAGATCCTCTCGGCCGAGCACACCCCGATGATGATCGCCTTCCTGCGCTACCTGACGGCCGGCACCATCGCGCTCGCCATCGCGCGCTCCACCGGCCGCAGGATCGAGATCGCCCGCGGCGACCGGCTGGGCCAGCTGCTGCGGACCGCGCTGATCATGGGCGCGATGACGGCGCTGATCTCCGCGCTCGGGATGGTGCCCATGGCCAAGGCGGTGGGCGGTTTCCTGATCGCACCGATCGTGTCTGGCCTCCTGGGGATTCTCGTCTGGCGCGAGCCGCCCACATCCACGCGGCTCGCCGGCTCGGCGATCAGCTTCCTCGGCGCCGCGGTCCTGCTGCGCCCCGAGGCGGGGCTGGAGCTCGGCTGCGTCTTCGCGCTGATCGGTGGCGCCCTGCTCGGCACCTATCTCGCCGCGACGCGCGGTGCCAAGAGCCGGACCGACGCGCTCTCGACGCTGGCGGTGCAGTCGCTGCTCGGCGCCGGGCTGATCGCGCCCTTCGCGCTGTCGACCGGCCTGCCCGTGCTGACGCCGGCGCTGTTCCTGGGCGCGATCGCGCTCGGCGGGGTCTCGGCGATCTGCCATTTCCTGACCGTCGCCGCCTATCAGCGGGCCGATGCGACGATCCTCGCGCCCTTCCTCTATTTCAACCTGTTGACGGCCATGGCCGTGGGCTTCTTCTGGTTCGGCGAAAGCATTGGCGCCGCGAGCCTGGCGGGCCTCTTCGCCATCGCCGCCGGCGGCCTGGTGACGCTCGCCGATCCGCGGCGCCTGAACCTTTCCGTGGCATTGAGGATCCGCCCCCGCGCGGCGTGACAGACCAGCTGATCCGTGATTTACTGCTCCGGTCGTCCCATCGGAAACGGAGGTAAAGCATGAGCCTGAGTTCCCACCTGACCGAGCTTCGCAAGAAGCATCAGGCGCTCTCTGAGATCATCGAGGCCGAACAGCGCAATCCCGCTGCCGACGACCTGAACATCAAGCAACTCAAGCTCAAGAAACTTCACATCAAGGAAGAGATCGTCCGCCTTTCCGCGGAGCACTGATCGCACTCCGATTGGACGCCGCCCCGAGGCGCGCCTTGCGCATGGGGCGGCGCTTGTCGCGAATCATTCCCCGGGACCATCCGCCGAGATCGTCCCGACAAGCTCCTCGATCGTCCGGTCGATGAGATCGAGGTTCGCCGGCGCGCTGAACCGGTGATCGGCATCCTTCACGACCGTCAGCCGTAGATCGGCGCAAGCGGCATGGGCCATCAGGCGCAGCGGCACCGCGAGCGGCACGTCCGCATCGGCGCTGCCCTGCAACAGCCGCACCGGAAACGGCAGGGCGAGCGGCGCGCGCAGCACCAGCCGCTCCCGTCCGTCCTCGATCAACCGCCGGGTGATCGGCCAGGGCTCGTCCTCGTCCGAGGGCATCTCGACGGCGCCCTCGGCGAGCAGGCGCGCCCGCCCGGCGGCATCGAGCCCCGCCCAGATCGAATCCTCGGTGAAATCAGGCGCCGCGGCAATGCCGACCAGCCCCGCCACCCGCTCCGGCATGTCGCGGGCGAGCAGGAGCGCGATCCAGCCGCCCATGCTCGAGCCGACCAGGATCTGTGGCCCTTCGGTCAGCGCCGCGATCGTCTCGGCGGCATCCTGCGCCCAGTCGCCGATGGAGCCCGCCGCGAAGTCTCCCGAGGAGGCGCCGTGCCCGGTGTAGTCGAAGCGCAGGTAGCCCCGACCCCGCGCCCGCGCCCTTTCCTCGAGGAACTGCGCCTTGGTACCGGTCATGTCGGAATGGAAGCCGCAGAGAAAGACCACCCCCGGCGCGACGCCCCGGGTCAGCGCATAGGCGATGCGGCGGCCGCCGGGCAGATCGAGAAACGTGCCATCCATGCCCGGCTGGTAGCAGGCCCCGCGGATCGCGGCAACGCGCTTGACAGCGCAGCGCCAGCGGCTAGACCACCCGCGACCTGAGACCCGGGCGTTCCGTAGGCGCCAAAACCGAAGGAGAGCGACGATGAGCCTGTCTTCCCCCATCGAGCGGGAGGTGTCGATAAGGCTCCCCGACGGCGCGGCCCGCCAATATCCCGCCGGGATCACCGGGGCCGAGGTCGCCGCGGACATCTCGAAATCCCTCGCCAAGGCCGCGCTCGCCTGCACCATCGACGGGCGGCTCGCGGATCTGAGCGAGCCGATCGGGCACGATGCCGCCCTCGCCATCGTCACGGCCAGGGACGAGGCCCCGGCGCTGGAGCTCTTCCGCCACGATTGCGCCCATATCATGGCCCGCGCCGTGCAGGATCTCTGGCCGGATGTGAAGGTCACCATCGGTCCGGTGATCGAGAACGGCTGGTACTACGATTTCGACCGGGCCGAGCCCTTCACCCCGGAGGATCTCGCCGCGATCGAGGCGCGGATGCGCGCGATCATCGCCGCCCGCGACCCGGTGCGCTTCGAGGTCTGGGACCGCGACCGGGCGGTGCGCCATTACGAGGCGACCGGCGAGACCTACAAGGTCGAGTTGGTGGACGCGATCCCCGAAGGCCAGCCGATCCGGATGTACTGGCACGGGCCCTGGCAGGATCTCTGCCGCGGGCCGCATCTGGCGCATACCGGCCAGGTTCCCGCCGATGCCTTCAAGCTCACCTCGGTGGCCGGGGCCTATTGGCGCGGCGATTCGTCGCGGCCGATGCTCCAGCGCATCTATGGCGTCGGCTTTCGGACCCGCGACGAGCTCAAGGCCTATCTGCACCGCATGGAGGAGGCGCAGAAGCGCGACCATCGCCGCATCGGCCGCGAGATGGCGCTCTTCCACCTGCAGGAAGAAGCGCCGGGCATGGTTTTCTGGCATCCCGACGGCTGGACGATCTACCGCACGCTCGAGGATTACATGCGCCGCCGCCTGCGCGCCGCGGGCTACCGCGAGATCCGCACGCCGCAGGTGGTCGACCGCAAGCTCTGGGAGGCCTCGGGCCATTGGGAGGCCTATCAGGAGCACATGTTCCTGGTGGAGGTCGAGGAGGAGCATGCCAAGGAGAAGCGCATCAATGCGCTCAAGCCGATGAACTGCCCCTGCCACGTCCAGGTCTACAACCACGGGCTCAAGTCCTACCGCGACCTGCCGCTTCGGCTGGCGGAATTCGGCGCCTGCCACCGCTACGAGCCCTCGGGCTCGATGCACGGGCTGATGCGGGTGCGCGGCTTCACCCAGGACGACGCGCATATCTTCTGCACCGAGGACCAGATCGAGAGCGAATGCACCGCCTTCATCGGGCTGCTTTCGAGCGTCTACCGCGATCTCGGCTTCCCGAACTTCGACATCCGCTTCTCGACCCGGCCCGCGAAGCGGATCGGCTCCGACGAGACCTGGGACAAGGCGGAAACCGCGCTGGAGCGCGCGATCCTCTCGGTGCGCAACGATTTCGAACTCGATCCGGGCGAGGGCGCCTTCTACGGGCCGAAGCTGGATTTCAAGCTGACCGACGCGATCGGCCGCGAATGGCAATGCGGCACCTTCCAGGCGGATTTCCAGCTGCCCGAGCGGCTGGGCGCGGAATATGTCGGCGAGGACGGCGCGCGGCACCGGCCGGTGATGCTGCACCGGGCGATCCTCGGCTCCTTCGAGCGCTTCCTCGGCATCCTGATCGAGGAGCATGCCGGGAGGTTCCCGCTCTGGCTCGCGCCGCGCCAGGTGGTGGTGGCACCGATCGTCTCGGATGCCGACGGCTACGCCCGCGAGGTGCTGGCGGCGCTCAGGGCGGCCGGGCTACGGGCCGAGGCGGATCTCCGCAACGAGAAGATCAACTACAAGGTCCGCGAGCACAGCCTCGCCAAGGTGCCGGTCATCCTCGCCCTGGGCGGACGCGAGATGGCCGATCGCACGGTCTCGCTGCGGCGACTCGGCGCGAAGGAAAGCACGGTCGAGGGGCTCGAAACTGTCGTGGCGGCGCTCGCGGCGGAGGCGACGCCGCCGGATCTGCGCTGAAATCGGGCTTTCGCGGAACCGACGGGCACGGCCGGGGAAGGCGTGGCGTCGCGCGTTGTCCGGAAGCGAAGGGATCTCGCGGAAACGGCGTGGTCCGGCCCGCCCATCGGACGGCGCGGTCAGGAGACCGCGGCGCGCAGACGCCTTTTCCCCGTGGCCGGGAAGACCGCCTCGAAGCTGCGCCGGAGCGCCACGTCGAGATCCGCCATCGTCACCGGCAGGCCGAGATCGACCAGGCTGGTGACCCCGTGGCCGCGGATGCCGCAGGGCACGATGCCGGAGAAATGCTCCAGATCCGGCTCCACATTGATGGCGATGCCGTGGAAGGCGACCCAGCGGCGGACCCGTACGCCGATGGCGGCGATCTTGTCCTCCGCAATGGCGCCGTCGGGGCCGGGCGCCTTCTCCGGGCGCGGCACCCAGACCCCGACCCGCCCGGCGCGACGCTCCCCGGTCACGCCGAATTCCGCGAGCGTGCGGATCACCCATTCCTCGAGCCGGTGCACATGGGCGCGCACGTCCCGGTCGCGCCGGTCGAGATCGAGCATGGCATAGGCCACGCGCTGGCCGGGGCCGTGATAGGTATATTCGCCTCCGCGCCGCGCCGGATAGACCGGGAATCGCAGGGGATCGAGCAGGTCCTCGGACCGGGCGGAGGTGCCGGAGGTATAGATCGAAGGATGCTCCAGCAGCCAGACGCGCTCCTCCGCCTCCCCCGCGATCATCGCCGCCACATGCGCCTCCATCGCGGCGAGCGCCTCGGGATAGGGGGTCGGTCCGGGGGTGACGATCCAGTCGGGCATGGGGTGCGGCAAGCTCCTATCTGACCGCCAGATAATCCGCTCCGGCGGGGCTTCACAAGCACCGGGGGACTTGCTAGACACCGCGCCAGTGCGGTCGTGGCGGAACTGGTAGACGCGCAGCGTTGAGGTCGCTGTGGGGTAACTCCCGTGGAAGTTCGAGT
>NZ_DAIUBO010000081.1:0-15661 GCF_036846665.1 Amaricoccus sp.
ATGTCCGAGGTGGCGGGCAAGCTCGCGCCGCAGGTCGGCGCCTGGACGCTGCAGAAGGCCAATGGCGGCCGCGGCGTGCTGATGGGCGGCGTGCCCGGCGTCGGCCCGGCGAAGGTCGTGGTGCTCGGGGGTGGGGTCGTCGGCACCCATGCCGCGCGGGTCGCGGCGGGAATGGGCGCGGACGTGGTGGTGCTCGACCTGTCGCTGCACCGGATGCGCTATCTCGACGACGTCTTCGGCGATGTCTTCGAGACCCGCTATGCTTCGCGCGGCAATTCCGAGGAGCTGGTCGCCGAGGCCGACATGGTGATCGGCGCGGTGCTGATCCCCGGGGCGGCGGCGCCGAAGCTGGTCAGCCGGGCGCAGCTCTCGACCATGAAACGGGGTGCTGCCATCGTCGACGTGGCGATCGACCAGGGCGGCTGCTTCGAGACCTCCCATGCCACCACCCACGACGATCCGATCTACGAGGTCGACGGGATCATGCATTATTGCGTGGCGAACATGCCCGGCGCGGTGGCGCGGACCTCGACCATCGCGCTGGGGAACGCCACGATGCCGCTGCTGCTCGCGCTGGCCGACAAGGGCTGGCGGACGGCCTGCGCGGAGGATCCGCAACTGCTCGCCGGGCTCAACGTCCATGCGGGAAATCTGACCTATGCGGCGGTGGGCGAAGCGCTCGGCATCGCGGTCATGGATCCGGAAGCGGCGCTGAAGGCCTGAAGAAGGGCCCAGCGGGCCGCCGTGCCGGACGGCCTCAGCGGCGAAGCAGCGTGAGGTAGGCCGGCACCCGCCCGGCCGCCAGGGCCTTCGCCTCGTAGCGCGTGCCGGGCCAGTCGGGCCAGGGATCGGCGGAATCCTCTCCGGCCAGGGCGAAGCCCTCGGCCTCCGCCACCTCGCGCCGCGCATGCTCCACATAATCGGGGATGTCGGTCGCGAATCGCAACTCCGATCCCGGCCGCATGATCCGGTGCAGCATCGCGAGATTCTCGCGGCAGAGAAACCGCCGCCGGTGGTGCCGCGCCTTGGGCCAGGGGTCGGGATAGAGCAGGAAGACCCGGGAGACCGATTCCGCGGGCATGAGCTCGATCAGGTCGCGGGCATCGCCCGGATGGATGCGGAGATTGGCGATGCCGCCGCGCTCGATGCGGTTGAGGAGCATGGCCACGCCGTTCACGAAGGGCTCGCAGCCGATCAGCCCCAGGTCGGGATGCAGGCGCGCCTGATGCGCCAGATGCTCGCCGCCGCCGAAGCCGATCTCCAGCCAGACCGGCCGCGCATCCCCGAAGAGCGCCGCCGGATCGACCGGCAGGCGGTCGCTCACGCCCGGAACCCGCAGCCGGGGCAGAAGCTCGGCGACCAGCCGCCGCTGCGACGGGCGCAGCGCCTTGCCGTGCCGCCGTCCGTAGAAATTGCGGAACCGCGGCGCCGCGGCCTCGTCGTCGCTGCCGGTCATGCGCCCGGTGGGGTTCAGACCGCCTTGCGCAGCGCCTCGACGAGATCCGTGCGCTCCCAGGAGAAACCGCCCTCCGCATCGGGCACCCGGCCGAAATGCCCGTAGGCCGAGGTGCGCTGATAGATCGGCCGGTTCAGCGCCAGATGGGTGCGGATTCCCTTGGGGGAGAGATCCATCACCGTGTTCAGCGCCGCCTCGATCGCCGCCTCGGGAACCTCGCCGGTGCCATAGGTGTCGGCATAGATCGACAGCGGCCGCGCCACGCCGATGGCATAGGCGAGCTGGATCACGCAGCGCCGCGCGAGCCCCGCCGCGACGACGTTCTTCGCGAGATAGCGCGCCGCATAGGCCGCCGATCGGTCGACCTTGGTCGGATCCTTGCCGGAGAAGGCGCCGCCGCCGTGCGGCGCGGCCCCGCCGTAGGTGTCCACGATGATCTTGCGCCCGGTCAGGCCTGCGTCGCCGTCCGGCCCGCCGATCACGAACTTGCCCGTGGGATTGACGTGCCAGACGGTCTCCTTCGTCAGCCAGCCTTCGGGCAGGACGTCGCGGATATGCGGCTCGACCATCGCGCGCACGTCCGCCGAGGACATGTTCTCGTCGAGATGCTGGGTCGAGAGCACCAGGCTCGCGCATTCCACCGGCCTCCCGCCGGCGTAGCGCAGCGTCACCTGGGATTTCGCGTCCGGGCCCAGCCGCCGCTCGACGCCGGATTTGCGCACATCCGCGAGCCGGCGCAGGATGGCATGGGCGTAGTGGATCGGGGCCGGCATATGCGCCTCGGTCTCGTCGGTGGCATAGCCGAACATGATCCCCTGGTCGCCGGCACCCTCTTCCTTGCCGTTGCCGCCGTCGACGCCTTGGGCGATGTTGTCCGACTGGCCGTGGATGTAGTTCTGGACCGTGAGGGTCTCCCAGTTGAAGCCCTTCTGCGCATAGCCGATGTCGCGCACGCAGTTCCGCACGATCGAGTCGATCCGCCCGAGGATCCCGGCGGGACCGCGCACCTCGCCGCCGACGACGACCCGGTCGGTGGTGGCGAAGGTCTCGCAGGCGACGCGGGCTTCCGGGTCCTCCAAGAGGAAGGCGTCGAGCACGGCGTCGGAAATCCGGTCGCAGACCTTGTCGGGGTGGCCTTCCGACACCGATTCAGAGGTGAAGAGGTAGTCGCTGCGCGTATGCATCCCGTGATCCCATCCCCGTGTTCTGGCGGCCTTCCCTACGCTAGCCACGGAAACGTGGTCAACGGAGGATTCGCCCCTCCGGCAGGGGAGCGGTCAGCGAGCGGACGAGCGCCAGCACGGATGCGCGGGTCTCCCGGTCGGTAATCGTCGCGAAGGCTTCGGTCAGGGTGCGGATCTCTTCGCGGCTGCCGCCGGTTGGCTGCAGCGCCTCCGCCCCGTTGTTGTCGAGCTCGTCGAAGAAATAGCTGGGCTTCACCCCGAGATAGGTCGCGATCTGATAGAGCCGCCCCGCGCCGATCCGGTTGGCACCCTTCTCGTATTTCTGGATCTGGGAAAAGGTCAGCCCGAGGTGGCGGCCGAGGCGGCCCTGACTGATGCCGAGCGACTCGCGGCGCTGGCGCATGCGCTGACCGACGACCCGGTCGATTTCACTGGCAGACAACGACACTGGCATAGGACACCCAACTAGATAAACCACATTCCGGATCGAAGGTTTTTCCGGGAAGCGGCGCCAGAGGACGTCTCTGCTTGCCACTTCTGTACGGATCACCCGCCACTCCTAAAAAGAGTTATCGCGGTGTTCTCCGAAAAACTCCATTCCAAAATTTTAATACAGTTAATCCGCAAATTAATATTAATGCGGCAAGTACAGGAAGATCACCCATCCGCGAATAGGGCGTCGGCGGGAGCGCCGGCGGGAGCGGCGCGTCGAAATGCCCGATGACGCCGAGGCCGAGCCGCTCGGTGACGCGGCCCCTTGGATCGATCATGGCCGAGATGCCGGTATTGGCCGCACGCGCCAGCGGCAGGCCCTGCTCGATCGCCCGGACCCGCGCCTGGGCGAGATGCTGGTAGGGGCCCGAGACCTCGCCGAACCAGGCGTCGTTGGTCACCTGCACCAGCCAGTCGGCGCGGCCCTCCGGGGCCCGCAGGCCCTGGGGGAAGATTGCCTCGTAGCAGATCAGCGGCAGGAAGGGCGGCAGGCCCGGCACCGAGACGAGATGCGGGCCGGGTCCCGGACGGAACCCCTGGGCGGTCAGCGTGGTCAGCGCCGGAATGCCCAGTTGCGCGATCGCGCCGGCGAGCGGGATGTATTCGCCGAAGGGCACGAGATGATGCTTGTCGTAGACGGCGCGCGGGATGCCCTCCGGGTCCAGCACCACCAGCGAATTGAACCAATCCTCGCGCCCGTCCCTCGCGTCGAGCCGGCGGATGCCGAGGATCGTGCGCGACTGCGGACCCGCCGCGGCGATCTCGGGCAGCCTGTCGTCGGAATAGCCCAGCACGAAGGGCACCGCGGTTTCCGGCCAGATCGCCACGTCCGGCGGCGGGTCGCCCGGCGCCGCGGTCTCCGCGAGCAGGCGGCGGTAGAATTCCATCTGCTTCTCGGGCACCCATTTCGCCTGCTGCTCGGCATCGGGCTGCACGATGCGCAGGATCACCGGCGGATCGCGCGAAGCGAGCGGGCGGGACAATTGCCAGGCGCCATAGCCCCAGCCCGAAGCCACGAGCAGAGCGGCGAGCGCGAGGCCCCGCCGCGAGGCCAGCCCCGCCAGCAGCCCCGCGAGCAGCGTCAGGAACCCCAGCCCGTGCGGCCCCACCAGCGCCGCCGCCTGGATCACCGGCGTCTCGACCCAGGCATAGGCGGTCAGGCCCCAGGGAAACCCGGTCAGAACGATCGAGCGGAGGTATTCCGACAGCGTCCAGAGACAGGCGAGGATCACCGCCCCGCCCCCGTCCCCTCGCCAGAGCCGGCGCGCGAGCGCGAAGGGCGCGGCCCAGAAGAGCGCCAGGCCGCCGGCCATGCCGAGCAGCGCGAAGGGCGCCATCCAGCCGTGCCGCGGCGCATCCACAAGAAACGGCTCGACGATCCAGAAGAGCGAGGCGGCGAAATAGCCCGCGCCGGCGCACCAGCCGAGACGGAAGGCCTCGCGCGTCCCCGGCGCTCCGTCGAGCAGCCAGAGCAGCAGCGGCAGGGCGAGAAAGAGCGCGGCCGGCCAGGACAGCGGCGGCTGGCCGAGCGCCATGAGCCCGCCCGCCCCCGCCGCGAGACCCGCGCGGCGCCTCCCCGAAAGCGCGTCGATCCGGCACCGGAGCCTCCTGACGGCCTCCGGGATTATTCCGCCGCCTCGCTTGTCCGGCCGTCCTGCCCGTCCGACTTCACGCGCAGCCGCAGCCGCTTGATGCGGCGCGCATCGGCATCGACGATCTCGAACTCGTGCCCGTCGGGATGCATGACGACCTCGCCGCGCACCGGCACCCGGCCCGACAGGCGGAAGACGAGGCCGCCCAGGGTATCCACCTCCTCGTCGAGATCCGGCTCGGCCAGATGCAGGCCCGTCGCTTCCTCGAATTCATCGAGATCGACCCGCGCCTGGGCGAGAAAGACCCCCGGTGCCTCCTCGGCCCAGAGCTGGTCCTCCTCGTCGTCGTGCTCGTCGGCGATGTCGCCGACGATCTGCTCGAGCAGGTCCTCGATGGTCACGAGCCCGTCGACGCCGCCGTATTCGTCGATCACCAGCGCCATGTGGATGCGCGCGGCCTGCATCTTCTGGAGCAGCACGCCGATCGGCATCGACGGCGGCGCATAGAGCAGCGGCCGCAGCAGGCCCTTCAGGTCATAGTCCTCGGCGCTGTTGCCGAAGCCGTATTTCAGCGCCAGATCCTTGAGATGCACCAGCCCCTGCGGCTTGTCGAGGGTGTCGCGATAGACCGGCAGGCGCGAGAGCGTGCTGCTCTGGAAGGCGGCGACGAGATCCTCGAGCGGCGCCTGTTCGGAGACCGCGACGATATCGGCACGCGGGATGGCGACGTCGTCGACGCGCATCCGCCGCATGTTCCGCAGATTGACGAGCATCTCGCGCGCATTGCTCTCGGCGCTCTCAAGCGTGCCGGATGGCCCGCCGTGATCGTCCTCTTCCGCGGGATCGCGCCCGAAGAGCCGCGCAAAGAATGAAGACTTTCCGGGACTGTCCGGGTCTCCGTCGTCGGCAACCTCGTGCTCGACCGAGGCGTGCCCGTCGGGAGTATCGCCCATGTCTCCTATCCGATCCCGCGCCTCAGGGGCGCTCCTGCGACGAATATGGGTCGGCGATCCCCAGGCTGGCAAGTGTTTTCGTCTCGATCGCCTCCATCGCCTCGGCCTCCGTGTCGTCGATGTGATCGTGGCCGAGGAGATGCAGGAGCCCGTGCACGACCAAATGCGCCGCATGGTCGGCGAGCGGGATCCCCGCCGCCCGCGCCTCGCGCGCGCAGGTCTCGAAGGCCAGCGCCATGTCGCCCAGAAAGACCCGCTCGCCGGCCATCGGCAGCGGCACCGCGCCCTCGAAGGCAGGCCAGGAGAGCACGTTGGTCGGCTTCGCCGCCCCGCGGAAGGCCTCGTTCAGCCCGGCGATGCGCCCGTCGTCGCAGGCGAGCAGGCTGACCTCGTGGCGGGCCGGATCACGGCCGGTCTCGGCGAGCGCGGCCCGGGCGGCGCGCTCGGCGACGGCTTCGAGCCCCACCTCGCCCCAGCGCGGATCCTCGAGCACCAGATCGACGAGCGCGGGGGCGTCGGTCGCCTCAGCCATCGAGCGGGCGCGCGCTCTCGTAGGCGCGGATGATGCGCGCCACGAGCTGGTGCCGGACCACGTCCTCGGCGCCGAAGCGGGTGAAGCCCACGCCGGGCACCTCGCGCAGGATGCGCTCCGCCTCGATCAGCCCCGACATCACGCCGCGCGGCAGGTCGATCTGCGTGACGTCCCCGGTCACGGCCATGCGGCTCCCCTCGCCGAGGCGGGTGAGGAACATCTTCATCTGCATGGTCGTCGCGTTCTGCGCCTCGTCGAGCACCACGAAGGCATTGGAGAGCGTCCGGCCGCGCATGAAGGCGAGCGGCGCGATCTCGATCTCCTTGTCCTCGATCAGCTTGGCGACCTGCTTGGGCGGAAAGAAGTCGTTCAGCGCGTCGTAGAGCGGCTGCATGTAGGGGTCGACCTTGTCCTTCATGTCGCCCGGCAGGAAGCCCAGCCGCTCGCCCGCCTCCACCGCCGGCCGGCTGAGGATGATGCGGTCCACGTGGCCGTCGATGAACATCGACACCGCCGCCGCCACCGCCAGATAGGTCTTGCCGGTGCCGGCGGGCCCGAGGCCGAAGACGAGCTCGTGCTTGAAGAGGCTGCGCACATAGGCTTTCTGCGTCGCGGTGCGCGGCTCGACGATCTTGCGCCGCGTGCGGATCTCCACGTGGTCGGAGGCAAACATCTCGAGCTGGCCCGCGGCCGGCGCCGGCCCGGCCGGCTGGCCGCGCGCCATCCGGATCGCCGCGTCGACCTCGCCCTGCGCGACGGTGCGGCCCTGCTCCAGCCGGGCGTAGAGCGCATGCAGCACCCGCTCGGCGACGGCGCGGTCCGCCGCCGGCCCGTGCAGCGCCAGATTGTTGCCGCGCCGGTGGATGGCCACGCCGAGTGCCGCCTCGATCTGCACGATGTTGCGGTCCAGCTCGCCGCAAAGGTCGATCAGGAGGCGGTTGTCGGGAAACTCGAGAACGCTGTCGGACAGGGCATCCGGACTCGTGGCGGGGTTGGGGGCGCTGATCGCCAATAGGCCTCCGGATGACACGGGTGACGCTTGCGCCTCTCAGACTGCCCCACGGCGGCGGCCGGCGCAAGCGCCTTGCACGGCGATCACGTCGCCGCGAAGCTGGCGGTGCGGATGGTCGGGCTGCACCTTGGGTCGTTTCACGACCGGGACATCACACGCCATCCGGGTGAATCGATCCGCCCGGGAATGCCCCGAACCGGCAGAAGCGAGGCACTGCCTCGCGCCGGTTCGTCGGCCGGAGCGCGCGAGCGCGGAGGTCGAAGGGGGTCGGGTTCCACCAACGGCTGGCAATCCGCGCGCGCCCGACTAGGCGGCCGCGCATGTCGCGCCCGCCGTCATTCCGGTTGCGGGATCTCCCGCGGCAGGATGCTCGCCACGAAGCTCTGCCGGCCCGAATCGACGCCGATGATCGCGACGGATTTCGCCGGAATCCGGCTGCCCGGCGCATAGCCGATCGTCCCCGTGACCCCCGCGAAATCCCGGGTCGCCGCGAGCGCCGCCCGGACCGCCTCCGGCTCAGGGCTCCCCGCGGTCTCGATCGCCGCGAGCAGCAGCCGGGCCGCGTCGTAGCCGAGCGCGGCGAAGGCGTCGGGTTCGCGGCCGGGATAGGCATCGGCGTATTCCTCGCGGAACCGGATGACCGCCGGATCCGGGCTGTCCGGGCCGAGATAGGCATGGGTGGTGAAATAGACCGCGCGGGTCTCCGGCACCGCTGCCCAGGCCCCGCCGATGTCGAGCCCGTCGCCGCCGAGGATCGGCGCCTCGATCCCGGCCCGCCGCAGCGCCGGGACCGCTTCGGCGACCTCGTCGGGCAGGGCCGCGAGATAGATCAGATCGGCGGGGGGCAGCGCCGCGACCGCCGCCGCCGGATCCCCCGGATCATAGGCCGCCACCGCAAGCACCTTCCCGCCCAGGGCGGCGAAGCGATCGGCGAAATAGCCCTGCAACAATCGGGCATAGGTGGACGCCCCGCTGTAGAGCACCGCGGCGCTGCGCGCGCCGAGGCTCTCGAAGGCCCATTCCGCCCCGGCGGCCGCCTGCACGTTGTCCCCGAAGGCGGCGAGGAAGAGATAGTCCGGAACCTGCCGCGGCAGGAGCGGCGAGGTCGCCCCGGAGGTCAGGAAGACGCGCCCCTGCCCGGCCACGACCGGCGCCGCCGCCAGCACCATGTCGGTATCCGAGAGACCGATCACCCCGGCGAGACCCGGCGCGCCCTCGAAGAGCGCCGTTGTCCGCTCGGCGATGACCTCCGGCCGGGTCTCGCCATCGACCTCGACCATCTCGACCGTGCGCCCGAAGAGCCCGCCTGCCGCATTCGCGCGCTGCACCGCGAGGCGGGCGCCCTCCGAGGAGGGCACGTCCAGTTTCTTCTGCCCGCCGGTGAGGTTGTAGACCGCGCCGATCACCACCGGCCCATCCTCTCCGGCCGCGGCCGGACCGAGCATCGCCGCCAGCGCCAGGACCGCCACCATGCGCAAGACCGCCTCCCCGATTGCCTGCCGCATCCTATCCCCTCCGGCCAAGCCGCGAAAGGCGCGCACCCTTGCCGCAGGACCAGCGCATTCGGAGATCATTCCTTCGTCCTCGACCGTCCCGCACCAAGACGAGGGCAGCGCCCGGCCCGAGCGGGCTGGTTGCGCCGGGCCGGCCCGCAACCCGACCTGACGGATCCGCGCTGCCGGATGCAAGTCCCCTATCCCCCCGCCTCAGCCCTCCGCCGCCTCGGCGGCGAACTTCTCCCGGAAATGCGCCTTCAGCCGTTCGATCCCTTCCGCGTCCCAGCCCTCGGGCGCCACGACCGCCTGCCAGCCGTCGATGTAGTGCTCCGGTGCGAAGAGATGCCCGTGGCCCATGGGAACGTTCAGGCCGATGGCGGTGTCGAGCAGGAGCTGCAGGAAACTGACCCCCGGGAACCACATCAGGTCCGGCGAGACGTCGGGCCCGCGCGGCGCCTTCATCCAGTCGGGTTCGCGATAGAAGCTCTCGGGGCTGAAGAAGGTGATCGGATCGCTGGGATATTGCAGATAGACCAGCCGGATCGGCCCCCATTCCGCGCCGGGGATGTCGAGCGCGTTCTCCTGGTTGGTGAAGCGCAGGATCGAGCCGTCGCCGAAGCGCGGCAACCATTCCGGCGTCCCGGGGTTGCGGTCGCGCACGGCGGCGCGCCAGACCGGGCTCGGGAAGGGCGGGCCGACCCAGAGCGCACCCTGGGGAGGATCGGCGATGACCTCGTGCAGCCGCACCGATTGCTCCGAGCTGTAGGCGCCGAGGCTCAGCCCGTTGAGATAGAGCTTCGGGCGCTCGTCCCGCGGCAGCTCGGTCCAGTGGCGATAGACCGCCCGGAAGAGCGCCCGCCCGGCCTCGATGCCGATGCCCGGCTCGACCAGCAGCGACATCGGGCTGGTGAGATAGGAATACTGGATCGCCACGGTCGCCACATCGCCGCCGAGCAGGTATTCCACCGGATCGGTGCCCGCGGAATCCATCCAGCCGGTCCCGGTCGGCACCACCACGATCAGCGCCGAGCGCTCGAAAGCGCCGACCCGCTCGAGCTCGCGGAGCGCGAGATCGGCCCGCGCCTCGGCATCCTCCGCGGAATTGAGCCCGACATAGACCCGGATCGGCTCGAGCGCCGGACGCCCGAGAAAGGCCGAGATCTCGGCTGCGGTCGGGCCGGAGGAGACATAATCCCGCCCGGTCCGGCCCATTCCCGCCCAATCCACCAGCGAGGCGGCGCTGCCGGTCCGCTCGGGCGCCTCCGGCCGCGCCACGTCGGGCTCGATCAGGCTGTCGCGGATGCGCATGGCTTCGTCGGCCATGCCCAGGAGGCTCCGCAGCAGCAGCCCGTCGAGGATCAGCACGAAGAGCGCGCCGGCGGCGGCGACGCCGATGATCCGGGCGACGCGTCCCGGCACGAACCGGCCCGTCCAGCGGTCGAAATATCCCGCGAGCATGCGGAAGAACCGCCAGATCACGAGCAGCACCGCAAAGACCGCCAGGGCCACCAGCCCGACCTCCAGCGGATGGATGGTCTCGACCGGCGGCATCCCCATGAGCTCGCGGATCGAGTTCTGCCAGGCCGCCGACTTCCAGAGCGCCGCGAGCACGATCGCCGCCGCAACCCCCAGCGAGGCCCATGTCAGCCGGAAACCCCAGCGCGGCCCCGGCACCGGCAACTCCAGGTAGCGCCAGAGCGCGTCGATCCGCGTCCCGATGGCATAGCCGAGCGCCAGCGACACGCCCGCGAGCGCGCCCTGCATGAGATAGCTGCGGGGGATCAGCGACGGCGTCAGCGACGCGGCGAGAAAGATCGCCCCGAGCGGCAGTCCGATCAGCGAGAGCGAGCGCAGCAGGGCGCCCATGCGGAAATACGGCATCGCTTGTCCAGGTCGCGGTGGCAGCCGGGCGGGAGCGCATCCGCCCGGGTCGCCGGACCATGGCAACCGCCCCCGGAGAGGTCAATCGCGATGTTCGGATCGCCATTGACAGGCGCCGGCGGAGCCCTTCCAGAATGCCGCGCCATCGCAGGGAGAATATCCGGACATGACGGAGGAGGATCGCGCCGAACCCGGGCCGCTCACGGTCAACCTGGCGCTTCAGGGCGGCGGATCCCACGGCGCCTTCGCCTGGGGCGTGCTGGACCGGCTGCTCGAGGCGGAATGGCTCACGGTCGACGGCATCTCGGGAACCTCGGCGGGGGCCATGAACGCCGCGGTCTTCGCCCATGGCATCGCCAGCGGTGGGCGCGAGGCGGCGCGGGCGGGGCTCGCGGATTTCTGGGAGCGCGTGTCGCGCGCCGCGACCTTCAGCCCCTTCCGCCGCGGCCCGCTCGACATGATCCGCGGCAACTGGTCGCTCGACCGCTCGCCCGCCTATATCATGACCGACCTGATGTCGCGGCTGGTCTCGCCCTATTCGCTCACCGGCGCGGGCGGCAATCCGCTGCGCGACATCCTGGAGGAGACCATCGACTTCGACCGGCTCGCCGCGGGCCCGGTCAAGCTCTTCATCACCGCGACGAACGTGCGCACCGGCCGCGGCCGGGTGTTCCGCCGCCACGAGATCACGCCCGAGGTGCTGCTCGCCTCGGCCTGCCTGCCGACGATGTACCAGGCGGTCGAGATCGACGGCGATCCCTATTGGGACGGCGGTTACAGCGGCAACCCGACGCTGACACCGCTGGTGCGCGAATGTGAATCCCGCGACACGCTGCTCGTGCAGATCAACCCCGTCGAGCGCCCCGGCACCCCGCGCACCGCCCGCGCCATCGCGAACCGGCTGAACGAGGTCTCCTTCAATGCGGTACTGCTCAAGGAACTGCGCATGATCTCGGTGCTGCGCGGGGTCGTCGACGCCGGCGACGGCGAGGGCCGCCGCTGGGCGGAGATGCGCATGCACCGCATCCACAGCGACATGATGGTGGGCCTCGGCGCCTCGTCGAAGCTGAACGCCGAACGCGGCTTCCTGGAGATGCTGCGCGACGAGGGACGCCGCGCCACCGAGGAATTCGGCCAGCGGCACCGCGCCAGCATCGGCCGCGAGGCGACCTTCGACCTCGACGAGACGGCATGACGCGAACCCGGGCGACCGGCGCGCGAGCGCGAAGCGATCGTCTTCGTGCACGGCTGCTGCTGCGCGAGGGTCAGGCGAACTTGATCGATATGCCCTGCCGGCTCGGGGCCGAAACCTTCAGCGCGTCCCCGGACCGGATCCGGCCCGACGCACATCCGCCGCTCCGCCGAAGACCCGGCTATCGCGGCGCACGCGCTCACCCACCGAAGCGGAGAACGGGATAGAGCGACGCCACGAGCAAGGCCGCCATGGTGAAGTTGAAGATCCGCAGCCGGGTCGCGTTCGACAGCCATTACCGGACCACCGTCCCGAGCCAGGCCCAGACCGAGATCGCCGGGAGACAGACGAGGGCGAACGCGCCGGCCACGACGGCGACGGACAGGAGCGAGCGATCGGGCGCGTAGAGCGTGACCGCAGTCAGGCACATGGCCCAGGCCTTCGGGTTCACCCACTGGAACGCGGCGGCCTGGAAAAACGTCATCGGCCGGCTGTCCGCGTCCCGCTCCTGCACCGGCGCGGCCATGGCGATCCTGGCAGCCAGCCAGAGCAGATACCCGACGGACAGGATCTTCAGGACGAGGTTCAGCGCGGGCACGGCGTCGAACAGCGCCATCAGGCCGACGCCGACGAGGAGCGCCATCACCGACACGCCCCCGACGATCCCGAGCATGTGCGGCACGCTCCGGCGAAAGCCGAAGTTTGCGCCGGAGGCCATCAGCATCAGGTTGTTCGGGCCCGGCGTGACGGTCGAAACGAAGGCGAAACCCAGAAGGGCGGTCAGGACGGCGAAACTCATGGGACTTGTCTCCTCGATCGGTTCGACGCAATATTATCGAGGAAAACCCACAACTTCTCGCCTATCATGCAGACGGAATAGCTGAAATGGACAACGAATGACCGGAATCGACGCCCTTGACCAGAAAATATTGCGCGAGCTGGGGCGAGAAGGTCGGATCAGCAACGTCGCCCTGGCGGAGCGAGTCGGTCTCTCTCCCTCGGCCTGCCTGAGGCGCGTCCAGGAACTGGAACGGACCGGCGTCATCCGCGGCTACCGGGTCGTCACCGACCCCGAGCGCATGGGCCGCGGCTTCGTGGCCTATGTCCTGGTCGGCCTCTCCTCGCATACGAAGGCGTCGCAAGAGGGCTTCGAACGCGCGATGGCCATCGCGCCCGAGGTGGTCGAGTGCCACAACATTGCCGGGGCGTTCGAATACCTGCTGCGCGTCGAGAGCGCCGACCTCGCGGAATACAAGCGCTTCCACACCGAGATCCTGGGCACGCAGTCCCATGTGAACGCGATCACCTCATACATCGTGATGGGGTCGTCCAAGGCAGAGCGCTCGGCATGACCAGATCCCCGGCACGGACCGCGCATGGGGTTATTGACATCCAAAGGCAGGCGGCGGCGAAGTTGCGGAGCGCGCGGAAGCAATCCGTGCCGCCATCCATCGCTTCGCGCTGCACTCCGGCTCAGGCCGGGCCGAGCGGCAGGCCGAGCACGTACCAGACCACCAGCAGCAACGTCCAGAGCACCATCAGCACGACCGTATAGGGCAGCATCAGCGACACAATCGTGCCAATGCCCGCGTCCTTCTGGTACTTCGCCGCGAAGCCGACCATGACGCCGAGATAGACGTTGAGCGGCGTGATGACATTCGCCGGCGAATCGCCGACGCGGTAGGCGGCGAGCACGAGATCCGGGTCGCCGCCGAGCCGCATGAAGAGCGGGATGAAGACCGGCGCGAAGATCGCCCATTTCGCCACCGCTCCGGTGATCAGGATGTCGATCAGGAAGATCACCACGACGAAGATGATGATGTAGCTCACGCCCCCGAGCGGCACCGTCTCGAGGAACTCCGCGAGGTTCGCCGCCAGCACGGTCGCGATATTGGTGAAGTTGAAGAAGGCGATGAACTGCGCGATCACCAGCAAGAGGAAGATCAGACCGGCGAGGCCGGAGAAGGTCTTCACGATCATCCCGATCGCCGCCGTCAGGTCCTTCACCGTGCCCGCGCCCTTGCCGTAGGCGAATCCGATCGTGAAGAAGAGCGCGCTGATCAGCACGATGAGACCGGACATGAAGGGCGAGCCCGAGAGGATCTCGCCCGTCTCCGGATGCCGCAGCGGCGCCCCCGGCGGCACGGTCAGGAGCCCGATCACGATCACGAAGCCCAAGAGCGCCCAGCCGGTATAGCGCAGCCCGCGCGATTCCTCCGGGCTCAGCGCCGCCTGCGCCTCCACCGGCACCCCGCCCTCGTAGGGCCCGAGATGCGGCTCGACCACCTTCTCGGTCAGGATGGTGCAGACGATCCCCATCAGGATCGACGAGGCGATCATGAAATAGAGGTTGCCGACCAGGGTGACGTTGCGGTTCGGGTCGACCAGATGGATCGCGTCGTTGGTCATCTCCGCCAGCAGCGCATCCGTAGGCGTCACGAAGAGATTGACGAGAAAGACGCCGGCGACGCCCGAGAACGCCGCCGCGAGCCCCGCCAGCGGATGCCGCCCGAGGCTGTGGAACGCCGCCGCGCCGAGCGGCACCAGCACCAGATAGCCCGCATCCGCCGCGATCGAGGAGACGACGCCGAGCATCACGATGATGAAGGTGAAGATCGAGCGCGGCGCGATTTCCACGATCTTGCGCACCAGCGTCGCGATCAGCCCCGATTCCTCGGCGAGGCCCACGCCGATCATCGCGACGATGATGACCCCCACCGCCCCGAAGCCGAGGAAGTTCGGCACGATCGAGGTGAACATGAAGCGGATGCCGTCCGCCGAGAGCAGGCTCCTGACCGCGGTCGTGCGCTCGACGACCTCGTGGGAGACCGGGTCGACCGCCTCGTAGGTCGCCGACCAGCCGATCAGGCTCAGGATCACCGACAGGACGATCACCAGGCCGATCAGGATGAAGAAGATGATCGCCGGGTGCGGGACCTTGTTGCCGACCCGCTCGATCGTGGTCAGAAAACCGTCCAGGAAACCCGCCTTGGAACGCGTCTCCACGCCGGACACCGGATCCTTCTCCATCTTCCTCCCCCGCTCAGGCAATCATGCCGGTTAGCGAAATTAGCGTTTCGCATAAACGACTTCTTGCTCGGACGCAGCATTGCCCCCGCAGATTGCCCTGACAAGTCAAATATGCGACACGCGCCGCAAAGCGTTACGAACGCCATGCGAGCAGAGGTTGACCGTGACCGACATCTGGATCGTCTTCGCGATCATCACCTGTGTCATCGCCCTCTTCGTCTGGGACCGACTGCCGGTGATCGCGGTCTGCGTCGGCTGCGCCATGGCGCTCTGGGCCACTGGCATCCTCACCCTCAACCAGGCGCTCGCGGGCTTCGGCGACCCGGCGACGGTCTTCGTCACCTCGCTCTTCGTCGTCTCTGGCGCGCTCGAGAAGACCGGCCTCACCGCCTGGACCGGGCAGGTGCTGGCGCGCGGCGCCGGCGACAGCCGCTTCCGGCTGATCGTGCTGATGATGCTGTTCTGCGGCGTGCTCTCGGCGCTGATCAGCGTCAACGGCGCGGTGGCCGCCCTCCTGCCCGTGGTGGTGGTGCTCGCGGTTCGCCTGAAGCGGCCGCCCTCGCAGCTGCTGATGCCGCTGGTCTTCGGGGCGCATTCCGGCTCGATGCTGGCGCTGACCGGCACGCCGGTGAACGTGCTGGTGCTCGAGGCCTCGCTCGATGCCGGCGAGCGCGGCTTCGGCTATTTCGAATTCGCCTATGTCGGGGTCTTCCTCGTCATCGGCACCATCATCCTCGCCCTCCTCCTCGGCACCCGCCTGCTGCCGGTGCGCGAGAACCGCGCGCTCCCGCCCGACCTCAGCCACCACGCCCGCCCCCTGGTCGAGCAGTTCCGCCTCGAC
>NZ_DAIUBO010000082.1:0-15652 GCF_036846665.1 Amaricoccus sp.
GGACGGTGCGCAAGGCGCGCCGGCCCCCGGCAGGGCCGGCGCGGCCCGATCGCCAAGGGTCGATCGGGCTGGAACACCCGGCCCTGGGTCCGATGAAAGTCGACAGCGAGGGCCGCCGGCCTCAGCCCTTCCGGCCGGTATAGGGCAGCACGATCTCCAGATCGATCAGCCCCTGGCGCTCGCCCACCCATTGCAGGCTGCGCCAGACCAAGCCGGTCCGCGCATCCGCCAGATGCAGGTTCTCGAAACTGCCGGCCGGCCCGCTGCAAGTCTCGCTGACCTCGACGCCCTGGTGGCGCTGATCGAGGATGACCACTTCCTGCGGCCCGACGAATTCGAAGCTGCAGGTGAAGGTCTCGATCCGGCCCTCGGGCGAATTGGCGGGAAACTCGTAGCGCCGCGTCACCCCCTCGGGCCAGCTGCCCGGCGGGATCGCGCGGGTCAGCGGGTCGGGCTGGCTCGAGGTCGCCGAGAGCAGGTCCCAGCCGAGGCCGCGCGTGGCGGTGATCTGCGAGCCGCGCAGCGTCAGGGTCTGGCGCAGGCTCGAGGCATAGGTGACATAGCCGCCGTTGTCGCTGGCCGCGAAGAGATAGGTGGGCGACTTGTCGCTGAGGAGCCGGGCGCGGATCGTCGCCACGTCGGCCCGGTCGATGGCCGCGCGCGTCACCGGCTGGCCCTTGGCCGCGGCGGCCTCGTCGGGCTCGTCCCAGGGGTTCACCTGGTTCACCGCCTCCACGAGGATCGGGTTGAACCCCTGGTTGGTGCAGGCCCCGAGCAGGAGCGCGAGCGCGGCGATCCGTCGCATCATTGCCAGAACGTCCCCCAGCTCTGCTTGAGGTGATAGCGGTCGTAGTCGCGCACGATCGGATAGAGGCGGTTCGAGACCATCAGGTTCGCGCCGCCGTCCCGCGAGACCGAGGTCAGGCCGATGGAATTGTTGGTCTTGGTCTCGAAGGGCACCGTCCAGCGGAACGGGATCTCCAGCGTCACGCCCTTGTCGAAGCTGCCTTCGCCGAAATCCTCGCTGGTCACGTCGGTCAGGGTGAAATAGGCGCCCACCGCCCAGCCGTTGGCGAAGCGCCGGGTCACGTTGACCGTTCCGCCCCAGTCCCCCGCGAGATAGCGCCCGGCCGAGAGCTGGGTTTCCAGCCCGTAGAATCCCGTCTCCCAATAGAGCGAGCCCAGCCCCATCACCACGTCGTAGTCGTAGTAGCCAAAGCCGAAGGGATCGTCGAAGTCGCGCTGCATCACGTAGTTGAGCTCGGCCCCGAGGCCCCAGCTCTGGTTGACCGGCTTCCAGAGGATCTCGCCGCTGACGCCGCCGAACATGCGCTCGATCAGGCCCACCGTGGCGCGGGCATAGACGTCGCGGTTGAGCTTGAAGAGATAATCCGCCGTCAGCTGCGTGAGCTTCGGGTCGTAGCCCGAGTAGTAGCGGCCCTGGTCGCTCCGGACCGGAGGCAGGTTGGTCTCCGAGGGTCCGGGATCGTCGGGCACGTTGATGAAGGGCTGGCTGATGTTCGCCGTGGCCGAGAGACCCGGAGCCAGGTTCAGCCGGAAGCCGAGATCGATGTTGACCCCGAGCTTGATCGGATCCTCCGGCGTCAGCAGCACCAGATAGGGTGCCGGCACCAGGTTCCAGTCGAGCGAGGGATAGGCGTCGCGCACCCAGGCCTCGCGGCCGAGCGAGGGCAGGGCGCCCTCGAGCACCGCGGTCTGCCAGCTCTCGAGCGTGGCGCCGAAGCGGTCGACCTGCGATTCGAAGTCGCTGCGGTCGATGGCGATCGTGGTGGTGACGAGATCGTCCTCCATCATGGTGATGCGGAAGGTCTGGACCGAGGCCGGCATGCCCGCCGAGAGCACCCGCGCGGTGCGGCCGATCGCCTGGGGCTCCTCGTTGAAGCGCAGGTTCGTGATGACCACGTCCACCACCCCCGGCTCGGCCTTGAACTGCTCGAGGCGCATGCCCTCGGCCTTGAGCACCTCCGCGAGCGCCTCGGCCAGCGCGTCGCGCGCCGCCGGATTGGTGGCCCAGTCGGTGCCCTGCGGCGCGTCCATCGCCCGCGCATTGACCGGCAGCGGCCCGGTCCCGAGATCCTGCGGCGCGAGCGGCCGGTTCGGATTGCCGCTCAGCGAGACGTTGAAGCCGACCGTATCGCCGTACATGTAGTAGAGGCCGGCGGTCACGCCCTCGCGCCAGCGGTATTCCGCGCCGAAGTTGAACGGCGATTTGCGCTCGAAGGTCGAGGCCGGGCTCTTCTGCTCGCGCGAATAGGCGTCGGAGGAATATTCCGCCTTCAGCGTCACGTTCTCGATCGGCGTTCGCCATTCGACGCCGCCGAAAAGCGCGGACTCCTCGCCGTGGAAGAAGGTGCCGAAGGCCACCTTGCCACCCTCGCCGAAGTCGTTCTCCCGGTCGCAGAAGCCCGACGAGAGCTCGCAGAACGGGTTCTTGAAGCCGTTCACCCCCGAGAGCCGGCCCCAGCCGATGCCCGCCGTCAGGGTGAAATCCTCGGCGACGGTCTTGCTCGCCACGAGATATTCCGAGGAATAGACCCCGGTGCCGAGGAAGTCGCGGAACCCGAGCGCGAGCGACGGCACCCAGCCGTCGTAATCCTCGTCGAGGATCTGGAGCTGCAAATCGAAGCTGCGGTCGTAGAGATCGTAGGTCGGGTCGTAGACGCCGTTGTCGTCGTTCTGGCCCCAGTTCTTGATCGTGGAATAGCGCAGCGTACCCGAGAGCCGGGGCAGGATCTGGAAATTGAAGTTCCGCCGCGAGGTCTCGCCGAACTGGCTGTAGCTGATCGAGATCTGCCCGTCGGGCTGCGCCTGGGCGCTCGGCATGTCGATCAGGCCGGTGGTGCCGTAGAGGTTCAGGCTCGGCCGGGGCCGCGCCTCCTGCGCCGGCGCGGTCTGGCCCACGGCGAGCGCCGTGGCCGATGCCATGGTCAGGACGGCTGCTCCTGCGCGCAGTCGCTTCTGCGACATCCCACCTACCTCTATTCGGCGCGATTGGCGGCGCCGGTTCGCTCGTTTTGCGCAAGATTGGCCGATCCCGCCGGCGATTGCGAGTCCCCATCGTGCCGTGCCGCGGTTTTCCGCGGCCTGTTGCATGCCTCCCTCATCCGCCCGCCGCGAGAATCGCCCGGAGCCCGGCGCGATAGTCGGGAAAGGCCAGCGCCAGGCCGAGCTCCGCCTTCACCCTCCGGTTCGAGACGCGCTTCGATTCCCCGAAGAAGGACCGCGCCATGGGCGAGAGCGCCGCCTCGTCGAAGGGGATCTCCGGGGGTACCGGCAGGCCGAGCAGCTCCGCGGCGAAGGCGATCACGTCCTGGGGCGGCGCCGGCTCGTCGTCGGCGAGGTTGAAGACCGCGTCCGGCGCCGGCCGGGCCATGGAGGCGGCGAGCGCTGCGGCGATATCCGCGACATGGATGCGGCTGAAGACCTGCCCCGCCTTGACGATGCGCTGCGCCCGGCCCGCGCGCAGCCGGTCGAACGCGCTGCGTCCCGGCCCGTAGATCCCCGCCAGCCGGAAGCGGTGCAGCGGCAGCCCGGTCGCGGCCCATTCGGTCTCTGCCGACACCCGCCAGCGGCTGCGCGCATTGACCGGCACCAGCGCGCTCGCCTCGTCGACCCAGCCGCCCTGCCGGTCGCCGTAGACCCCCGTGGTCGAGAGATAGCCGACCCAGGCGATATCGCGCGCCGCCTGCAGGTCGCCGCGATGCCGCGCCAGCACCGGATCGCCCCAGGCCTCCGGTGGCAGCGACACCAGCACATGGCTCGCGCCCCGGATCGCGGCGCCCACCGCCGCCGCATCCGTCCAGTCGATGGCGTCCACCCCGGCCGCGCGCATGGCCTCGGCCCGCTCGGCCGAGCGCGTCGTGCCCCTGACCCGCCAGGGCGGCGGCAGGCTTGCCGCCAGCCGCGCTGCCGAGTAGCCATGACCCAGCGTCACCAGAACCGGCTCGCCCATGCCGCTCGTCCCTTCCGCTTCGTTTCCCCCGCTCCTTAAGGATTGCCGCCGCCGATGCGAAGGCTCTTTCTGATCGCGCTCCTCGCGCTGCCGCTGCCGGCGGGCGCCGCGATCACCAGCCCGGAGGAATGCACCGCGGCGATCGCCGCGGATCCGGAAGCCGCCCGCGAGGATGCGGCGCTCTGGTCGCGCACCGGCGGCGGCGTTCCCGCCCGACTCTGCGAGGCCGCCGCGCTGGAGGCGATGGGTGCGACCGCCACCGCGGCGCAGCTCCTCTCCGGCCTCGCCGCCAATCCCAACCGGGCGATGCCGGCCGGGCTGCGCGCCATCGTCTTTTTCGATGCGGCGCGGCTCTGGCTCGACGCCGGCAAGCCCGATCTCGCGGCCGAGGCGATCGCCCAGGCCGAGCGGCTGGCGCCGGCCGATGCCGCGGGCCTGATGCTGCGCGCCCGGATCGCGGCCGCGCGCGCGGACTGGCCGGCGGCGCTCTCCGCCCTCGACGCCCTGGTCGCCGCATCGCCCGGCGACGCCGAGGCAAGGGCGCTGCATGCCGCTGCCCTGCGCCATTCCGGCCGGGCCGAGGCGGCCCGCGCCGAGGCCGACCATGCCCGCGCCCTCGACCCGGACCTGCCCGCGGCCCTCTTCGAGGCCGCCGCCGCCCGGGCCGAGCTCGGTGAGACCGATGCCGCGCGCCAGCTCTTCCTCGACCTGATCGAAGCCTATCCGGAGAGCGCGCTGGCGGAACCGGCCCGCCGGACCCTTCACAGGCTCAACTGAGCCGCGCCAAAGCCCATTCTCCCGCGTCGCGCACGACCGGATCGGCGTCGGCCGCGAGGCGCCGCGCCGCCGGCAGGAGCCCCGGATCGCCGGAATTGCCGATCGCATAGGCGACGTTGCGCACGAAGCGGTTGCGCCCGATGCGCTTGATCGGCGAGCCGCGGAAGACCTGCCGGAAGCCCGCGTCGTCGAGCATGGCCAGATGCGCGAGCTCGGGGCATTTCAGCTCGATCCGCGCGAAATATCCCGCCTCCCGCGCCGCGGCGGCGAACTTGTTCCAGGGGCAGACCGCCAGGCAATCGTCGCAGCCGTAGATGCGGTTGCCCATCGCCGCGCGGAATTCCTCGTCCACCGGCCCGGCATGCTCGATGGTCAGATAGGAGATGCAGCGCCGGGCATCGAGCTGGTAGGGCGCTGGGAAGGCCTTCGTCGGGCAGATGTCGAGGCAGGCGCGGCAGCTGCCGCAATGGTCCTCGCCCGGCGCATCGCGCGGCAGCTCCAGCGTGGTGAAGATCGCCCCGAGGAAGAACCAGTTGCCGAGATCCCGGCTCAGCAGATTGGTGTGCTTGCCCTGCCAGCCCAGCCCCGCCGCGGCGGCCAGCGGCTTCTCCATCACCGGGGCGGTGTCGACGAAGACCTTGATCTCCGCCCCGGTCTCGGCCACCAGCCAGCGCCCCAGCCGCTTCAGCCGCCGCTTGACCAGGTCGTGATAATCCCGGCCATGGGCGTAGACGCTGATCGTGCCGCGCCGCGGCCTCTGCAGGTTGCGCAGGGGATCCTCGGCCGGCGTATAGACCTCCGCCAGCATGATCACCGACCGCGCCGCGGGCCAGAGCGCCGCCGGATCGCCGCGCCAGCCCATGCGCTCGGCCATCCAGCCCATGCCGCCGTGGCGCCCCTTCGCGACATAGGCTGCGAGCCGCCCGGCCGCCTGCGGGATCGCGTCCGGCGCGCAGATGCCCGCCGCGCTGAAGCCCTCCTCCAGCGCCCTCGCCTTGATCCTCGGGGCGAGGTCCGCCTGCCCCGGGGCGGTCATGTCAGAAATCCAGATCCGCGTAGTGCTGCGGCGGGGTGAAGCCCGGCACCAGGTCGGCGAGGATCGAGCGGAAGGCGGGGCGCGACTTGATCTTGGCGTACCATTCGTGCAGGCCCGCGTTGCGCGTCCAGTCCACGTCGCCCACGTAGTCGAGGCAGCTCAGATGCGCCGCGGCTGCGAAATCGGCGATGCTGAGCTCGTCGCCCGCCAGCCAGCGCCGATGGTCGGTCAGCCAGCCGATATAGTCGAGATGGTACTTGATGTTGCGGCTGCCGGCCTTGATCTTCTCGCTCTCGGGATAGCCGGTCTTGGCGAGCTTCTTGTTCACCCGCTCGTAGAGCAGGTTCGCGGTGACCTCGTCGTGGAACTTGTCGTCGAACCAGGCCGCGAGCCGCCGCGCCTCGGCCCGCGCCGCCGGGGTCTTGGGCAGGAGCGCCGGCTCCGGGCAGGTCTCCTCGATATATTCGAAGATCGCCGCGGAATCCGACAGCACCAGGTCGCCGATCTTCAGGACCGGCACCCGCGCCGCCGGATTCATGCGCAGGAAATCCATGCGCCGCTCCCAGGGCTTCTCCTCCACCAGCTCGACCTCGATCTTCTTCTCGGCCAGCACCAGGCGGATCTTGCGGCAGAAGGGCGACAGCGGCTGGTGGTAGAGACGGCGCATCGGCGCTCCTTCCGTTGATCCCTGCTCGACGCCCTTCATCCTATGTCGCCGCGCATTTTACAACCGCCGGCGTCGTCGTGGTCGGGGCCATCGCATCCGGCGCGCATCCTGTCTTCCGCGACCGCCCCGCCCCGGAACGGGACGGAACGGAACGGAACGGAACGGAACGGAACGGAACGGAACGGAACGGGGGCAGACGGGGTCGCGCGCTCAGATGCAATATCCCTGTCGGGAACCCGGATAGCCATTGGGATTCCGAAACGCGGCGTCGACGATGGCCGATCGGACTCTTGTCCGGATACCGCGGGCCGCAGGTCCCTGGGGAGGGCGCGCTTGCGCGGGGGCCGGTTTCCCGGCAGGAACGCCTCATGGTTGTGCGGCGCGGAGGGCTGATCCGGCGGATGGTGCGGCGCGCGCTGCGCTGGGCTGCGTTCGCCGTGCTGGTGGTCTCGACCACCGTTCTGGCGCTGCGCTGGGTCAATCCGCCGGTGACCTGGCTGATGGCGAGCGAATGGTGGCGCCTCGGCGCGATCGAGCGGGAATGGCGGGCGCTGCCGGCGATGTCGCCCTATCTGCCGCTCTCGGCGGTGGCGGCGGAGGATGCCGATTTCTGCGGCCACAGCGGCTTCGACTTCGCGGGGATCCGCGCGGCGCTCGCCGATGACACGCGGCTGCGCGGCGGCTCGACCATCAGCCAGCAGGTCGCGAAGAACGTGTTTCTATGGCCGGCGCGGTCCTGGTCGCGCAAGGGGCTCGAGGCGGGCTTCACCGTGCTGATCGAGATCCTCTGGCCGAAGCGGCGCATCCTCGAGGTCTATCTCAACGTGGCGGAATTCGACGCCGGCGTCTTCGGGGTCGAGGCGGCGTCGCGGCGCTATTTCGGCGTCGGTGCGGCGGATGTGGGGCCGCAGCGCGCGGCGCGGCTGATGGCGGTCCTGCCCGACCCCAGGCACCGCTCGCCCGTCAGCGGCACCGCCTTCATCCGCAGGCGCGGCGCCGCCATCGAGAGCGGTGCGGCGACGATCCGCGAGGATGGGCGGGCGGATTGCTTCCTGTGAGCGGCGGGCACCCCGGTGGCACCGGCGCGCCGGGGCGCCTTGGCAACGGCCGCGCCGGGATCGCCCGACCGGTGCGCCGGATCGCCGCCGCCGGTCAGCGGCGCGCCGCGAGCCGGGTGCGGAGGCGGGCGCGGACCTCCTCGGGCTCCTCGGCGACGGCCGCGCCCAGCGCCCGGAGCTCGCGCCGCAGCCCGTGGATCTGATCGATGAGCGACAGGACCAGCGCCGCGGCATCCTCGTCCATGTCGAAATCCGCCGAGAGCTCGGCGAGGAGATTGAGCCGCGCCAGATCCGCCTCGCCGAACACGAGCCGCCCCTCGCGCTCGTCCGGCGCCAGGCAATTGGCCGCCACGAAGGCGCGCAGGCGCGTGACCGTCAGCCCCTCGACGCTCGCGACCACCTCGGTCTCGCTGTAGAAATGCGTCATGCCCCCATCCCCCGTCGCGGATCGTAGCGGTGGTCCACGCGCCAGCGGCGCATGAAGTCCTCGAGCTCCGGATCGATCTTTGGTGGCGCCACGATCTTCAGCGTCACGCGCTGGTCGCCGTGGCCCGCGCCCTTCTTCACCCCCCGGCCGCGCAGCCGCAGCACCTGGCCGCTGGTCGCGCCCTTCGGCACGGTCAGCGCCACGCGGCCGCCGATGGTCGGGCATTCGATCTTCGCGCCCAGCACCGCCTCGTCGAAGGTGATCGGCAGATCGACCAGGATATCGGCCGCCTCGCGCCGGAAGAACGGATGCGCCGCGACGCTCACCGTCACCAGCGCGTCGCCCGACGGCCCGCCGCCCAGCCCCGGCCCGCCCTTGCCGCGCAGCCGGATCGTCTGGCCGTCGGCGAGGCCCTCGGGGATCTTCACGTCGAGCGTGCCGCCGCCCGGCAGGGTGATGCGCCGCACCGCGCCCTTGGCGGCCTCGAGGAACCCGACCTCCAGCGTGTAGTACTGGTCGGGTCCGCGCATCTGCATTCCTCCGGAGCGGCCGCCGCGGGCGCGCTGGCCGAAGAGATCGCCGAAGACGTCGGAGAAATCCTCGTAGCCGCGCGAGGTGTGATAGGTGGCCTCCGGCCCCTCGGCGTATTCGCGGTAGAACCGCCGCTCCGGCGTCTCCTGCCCCGAGGCGTCGATCTCGCCGCGGTCGAATCGTCCGCGCTTCTCGGGGTCCTTGAGCAGGTCGAAGGCCGCCGCCGCCGCCTTGAACCGCGCCTCCGCCGCGGGATCGCCCGGGTTGAGGTCGGGGTGGCTCTCCTTGGCGATGCGCCGATAGGCCTTCTTGATGTCGTCCTGCGAGGCGGTCTTGGTGACGCCCAGCGCCGCATAGGGATCGTTGCTCATGGGCGCGCCCCGCCGGTTTCCTGCCGATTGCGGGGGTGAGGGTTTCCCGGCGCGCCGCCGTTGTCAACTCGCGACGCCGGGTCGGGGGAACCGCATCCGAATTGGATTGTCCGACGCTCCATGCTAGATATCCGAACCGTCCGCATGCGGGGACCGGGCGCGGACGGCGGGGTGAGGCTGCGCCCGTCCGGGGCTTCCGGAGAACGTCATGCGGGACTGGAACGGCGCGACATCGAACGGCGTCCTGGCCGCGCTGGCGCCGGGCGACCTGGAGCGGCTGCGCCCGGATCTGGAGCCCGTGGAGCTTCCGCTGCGCATGCGGCTCGCCGCGGCCAACCGACCGATCGAGCATGTCTATTTCCCCGAATCAGGGATCGCTTCGATCGTGACCGGCGTCGGGCACGACATCCCCATCGAGGTCGGGATCATCGGGCGCGAGGGGCTCGTCAACCTGCCCGTGGTCACGGGCGCCGACCGCTCGCCGAACGAGGCCTTCATGCAATCCCCCGGCCAGGGCCACCGCATCGGCGCCGAGCGTCTGCAGGCGGCGATGGAGGCTAGCCCGGCGCTGACGCGGGTGCTGCTGCATTTCGTCCATGTCTTCATGATGCAGACCGCCTCCACCGTGCTGGCGAACGGCCGGGCCAGCATCCCCGAGCGCCTCGCGCGCTGGCTCCTGATGGCCCATGACCGCGTCGACGGCGACACGCTGCATTCCACCCACCAGTTTCTCTCCATCATGCTCGGCGTGCGCCGGTCGAGCGTCTCCACCGCGCTGCGCGACTTCGAGGCCCGGAGAGTGATCTCCAGGCGGCGGGGCTCGGTGAGCATCCGCGACCGGGACGGCCTCGTCGCGCTGGCCAGGGGCTATTACGGCACGGCCGAGCGGGAGCTCGAGCGCCTCTACGCGACATCGGCCAAGCTCCGCTGAGGGTACGCCAGCGTACCAAGTCGGTCGTTGCATTCTCCCGGCTGGCTCCCAAATAATCGTCCGTTCATGCGGGGCTTGGCCCTGCAACAGATCGCGCCGCCTCCGATGGAGTTGCTGCAATGCCCGACACCAGACTTGCCTTTGCGAACCACCGCAAGGCAACCGGACGATACTACGACAACGAGGAATTGAAGCTTTTCGAAAGCCTGCTCGCCGAAATATTCGACGATATTTCCGGGACAGACGATCACATGTGTGCGCCGGAGAATGTACCCGAGACCCGCAAGCGGATCGCCATGGCGATCATCGCCGCGGCCGAGGAGGGCGAAACCAGCGCCGCGCGGCTCAAGCAGGCGGCCATGGACCGGCTGTTCTGAGGCACGCCGCGGCGGCCGGCGGACCGCCAACCCGTCGGCGGGCGCGGGATCGGCCGGACCCCGCGGCCGCGGATCCCCTGCCGCCGCGAGCCCGGCGGTCGCCCCCTTGAATCCCCGCCGGGCCATTCCTTTCTTTAGGGGGAAGCCCGTGCAGGGGCTCGCGAATTCCAGATCCGGCTCGCCAGACGGGCTCCGGAGGCCGCTGGGCCGGTCCGGAGGGTGCCGCGCATCGGCGATCGGGCGGATCCCGCGCCCCCGCCGGTCCAGGCCGGCATCCGGCCGGCCGATGCATGCGACAACGAGGTCATGAAGATGCAGATCACACCGTTTCTCGCCTTCGACGCCGATCCCTTCGATCCCTTCGCGGCGCTGCGCCGGCTCCGGTCCGACGCCGCCCGCGGCATCCCCGCTTCCGACCGGGCCGGCGCCTTCCCGGCGGTCAATCTCTGGCAGGGCGCCGACAGCATCGCAGTCACCGCCGAGATCCCCGGGATCGCGCCGGCGGACATCGACATCACCGTGCACGACGACCGGGTCGTGATCTCCGGCGAGCGCAGGCCGCCCGAGGCGGCCGAGGACGCCGTCTGGCTGCGCCGCGAGCGCGCCTACGGCAAGTTCAGCCGGGCCATCCGGCTGCCCTACCGGGTCGATCCCGACCGGGTCGAGGCGCGCTTCCACGACGGCGTGCTGAAGATCGAGCTCCAGCGCCCCGAGGCCGACAAGCCGCGCCGCATCCGCATCGCTTCCGCCTGACACGAGGAAAGAGCCATGAGCACCGAAGTCAGAGAGACCGAAGAGACCACCGCCGCCGAACCGGTCCGCGGCGACCGCGACACCCCGGTCTTCCGCCCCCGCGCCGACATCCGCGAGGGCAAGGGCGGCGTGACCCTCACACTGGAGATGCCCGGCGTCGGCCCCGACGGCGTCGACATCGACCTCGACCGCCGGGTCCTGACCATCCGCGGCCGGGGCCGTGTCACCCAGCCGGAGGGCTTCCGCCAGGTCTATGCCGAATACGCCGAGGGCGACTACGAACGCGTCTTCACGCTCTCCGAGGAGATCGACGAGGCCGCGATCCGCGCCGGCATGGCGAACGGCGTGCTGACGCTGGAACTGCCCCGCGCCGAGGCCGCCAAGCCGCGGCGGATCGAGGTCCGCGCCGGCTGACCCCATCGGAAAGGAGAGAGATCATGCAGATCAAGGACATGCTGCCCTGGGCGCGCAAGGACCTGCCCGCCGAATCGCGCAGCGACGATGACAGCCCGATCGCCTCGCTGCAGCGCGAGATGAACCGGGTCTTCGACAGCTTCTGGTCCGGTGCGGGCCGCCCCTTCGGCAACCTGCCCGCGGCCTTCGCCACCGGCGCGCCGAGGACGGACGTGGTGGAGACCGAGGGCGGGGTGGAGGTCACCGTCGAGCTGCCGGGGATGGAGGAGAAGGACATCGAGGTCACCCTGACCGACGAGGCGGTCACCATCCGCGGCGAGAAGAAGATCGAGCGCAAGGAGGAGAAGAAGGGCTACTACGTCTCCGAGCGCTCCTACGGCACGGTCTTCCGCACGGTGCCGCTGCCCTCGGGCGTCGACAGCGACAAGGCCGAGGCGAAGTTCCGCAACGGCGTTCTCAGCGTGCATCTGCCGCATAGCTCCGAGGCCAGGGCCAAGGTCAAGAAGGTCGCCGTGAAATCCGCCTGAGCCGCGGCGCCCCCGGAGGACAGAGGCCGTGCCGCGGCAGCCACCGCGACACGCCGAACCGATTGCCCGAAGGTGGTAAGACGCGGCATCTGGACGGGTCGAACGGCCAGGATCCACCCCGAACCGGCGACAGCGAGGCACTGCCTCGCGCCGGTTCGTCGGCCACAGCGCGCCCCCGCAAAGACCAGCGGTCATGCCGCCAATTTTGCAGAAGAAGCTGGACACTGCTCACCTGTCAAATCCGCGAGGGAAGGCGGCGGCGTCGCGGGAGGACTGGCTCCGGTCCAGTTCCAACAGTACTGATCGGGGAACGAGGACGGGAACCGTCGCCGGGTTGCGAGCCCGTCAGGCGGGACCGGCCGCGCCCCAGAGCTCGGTCAGCCCGCCTTCCATGCACCCCACGGGGTCCTGCGCCGGGACCGGCAGGCGGGCGATGCGCGCGCGCATCTCCGCCGTGGGCGCATCCCGGCAGATGTCGGCGCGCTGACCCGGCGGATAGGCCCCGACGATCAGGAGGTCGCCGCTCGCCGCGAGCCGGCAATGCCCGGTTCCGGCGGGCAGCACCGTCACGTCGCCGGGGCCGATCTCCACCTCCCGCCCGCCCGGCCCGCCGAGCAGCACGCGCCCCCGCCCCGCCGCGCAGCCGAGCGCCTCGTGCCCGAGGGTGTGGTAGTGGTGATAGGGAAAGATGCCGTTGCGCCAGCGCGGCGGCCAGCCGTTCCGGGCGAGAAGCGCCTCGAGCGCCGTCGCGGCGGCCTCGCCCGCGCCCGGTACGACGCCGCGATAGAGCAGCACCGGGAAGCGCGGGTGGTTGGGCATCGCCCCGCTCGGCCCGAGGCGGAAATGCTCGATCCGCATCCCCGCCCCCCGGGCCAGGCGCCGCGGGCCTTCAGGCCCGCACCGCCTCCGCCTCGTCGCTCAGCGGATGCTCCAGCCGCGACAGCATCTCCTTCGGCACGATCTGGCGGAAGTTCGGCAGCTCGTCCTCCCAGTGCCGCAGGATCTCGGTCGCGCGCGGGCTGCCGGTCTCCTCGGCGTGGCGCTCCACGAGGCCGCGCAGCCGCGCCTCCCAGGCCGCGGAGGCGACCGGCGTCACGATCACCGTCTCGCCGTTCAGCCGCAGCATGACCTCGTCGTCGGGATCGTAGAGCCAGGCCATGCCCCCGGTCATGCCGGCGGCGAAATTGTCGCCGAACCGGCCGAGGATCACCGCGACGCCGCCGGTCATGTACTCGCAGCCGTTCGAGCCGCAGCCCTCGACCACCACCTCGGCGCCGGAATTGCGCACGCAGAACCGCTCGCCGGCGCGGCCCGAGGCGAAGAGCGATCCCGCCGTCGCGCCGTAGAGCACCGTGTTGCCGATAATGGCGTTCTCGTGCGGCTTCAGGGGAGAGCCGAGCGGCGGGCGCACCACGATGGTCGCGCCCGAGAGCCCCTTGCCGACATAATCGTTGGCCTCGCCCATGACCTCGATCTTCAGCCCCGGCGCCCCGAAGGCGCCGAGCGATTGCCCGGCGGAGCCCGCGAGCTTGATCGTCAGATGGTCCGGCTGGAGCCCGTTCTTCATGCCGAAGCGCTGCACGATATGGCTCGAGACCCGCGTGCCGATCGAGCGCAGGGTGTTCTGCACCGCATAGCTCAGCTGCATCTTCTCGCCGTCCTTGAAGAAGGGCTCGGCGTCGGCGACGATCTGCGCGTCCAGCGTGTCGGGCACCACCTGGCGCTGCCGCCGGCGGTCGTAATTGACCGGCGCGCCCTCGTCGACGTTGATGAGCAGCGGGTTGAGGTCGAGGTCGTCGAGATGCTCGGCGCCGCGGCTGATCTGGGTCAAGAGGTCCGCCCGCCCGATCACCTCGTCGATCGAGCGCGCACCGACGCTTGCGAGCACCTCGCGCACCTCCTGGGCATAGAAGCTCATCAGGTTGACGACCTTGTCCGCCGTGCCGGTGAACTTGGCCCGAAGGGCCGGATCCTGGGTGCAGACCCCCACCGGGCAGGTGTTCGACTGGCATTGCCGCACCATGATGCAGCCCATGGCGATCAGCGAGGCGGTGCCGATGCCGAATTCCTGCGCCCCGAGCATGGCCGCGATGACGATGTCGCGCCCCGTGCGCAGGCCCCCGTCGGTCCTGAGGATCACCCGGTCGCGCAGGTTGTTGACGCTCAGAACCTGATGCGCCTCCGAGAGCCCCATCTCCCAGGGCAGGCCCGCGAACTTGATCGAGGTCACCGGCGAGGCGCCGGTGCCGCCGTTGTGGCCCGAGATCAGGATCACGTCCGCCTTGGCCTTGGCCACGCCCGCCGCGATCGTGCCGACCCCCGACTGGCTGACCAGCTTCACGCAGACCTTGGCCCGCGGGTTGATCTGCTTGAGGTCGTAGATCAGCTGCGCCAGATCCTCGATCGAATAGATGTCGTGGTGCGGCGGCGGCGAGATCAGCGTGACGCCGGGCGTCGAATGCCGCAGCTTGGCGATCAGCTCGGTCACCTTGATGCCGGGCAGCTGCCCGCCCTCGCCGGGCTTCGCGCCCTGGGCGATCTTGATCTCCAGCTCCTCGCAGTTGTTGAGATATTCCGCCGTCACCCCGAAGCGGCCCGAGGCCACCTGCTTGATCTTGGCGGAGGCATTGTCGCCGTTCGGCTCGGGGATGAAATGCGCGGGATCCTCGCCGCCCTCGCCTGAGTCGCTCTTCGCCCCGATCCGGTTCATGGCGATGTTGAGCGTCTTGTGCGCCTCGGGGCTGAGCGCGCCGAGCGACATGCCCGGCGTCACGAAGCGCTTGCGGATCGCGGTGATGCTCTCGACCTGGTCGAGCGGCACCGGCGCGGATCGCGGCTGGAAGTCCAGGAGGTCGCGCAGATGGATCGGCGGCCGCGCCTGCATCGCCCGGGAATAGCGCGTCCAGATCTCGTAGGAGCCCCGATCGCAGGCCGATTGCAGCACATGCATCGCCTGGGCTTCCCAGCCATGGGTCTCGCCCGAGCGCCGCGCCTTGTAGAAGCCGCCGATCGGCAGCACCGCGGCGCCGCCGCGCCAGGCCTGGGCATGGATACGCTCCACCTGCCGCTGCACGCCGGTGACGCCGATGCCCGAGATCCGGCTGACCATGCCGGGGAAATATTCCGCCACCATGGCGCGCGACAGCCCCACCGCCTCGAAGTTCAGCCCGCCGCGATAGGAGGAGATCACCGAGATCCCCATCTTGGACATGATCTTCAGAAGGCCCCAGTCGATCGCCTCGCGGTAGCGGGCGACCGCATCCGTCAGGCTGCCCTCGATCAGCCCGCGCGCGATGCGGTCGGCGATGGAATCCTCTGCCAGATAGGCGTTGACCGTGGTCGCGCCGCTCCCCACCAGCACCGCGAAGTAATGCGGGTCGATGCATTCCGCCGAGCGCACGTTGAGCGAGGTGAAGGTCCTGAGGCCCTTGCGCGTCAGCCAGGAATGCACCGCGCTGGTGGCCAGGATCATCGGCATGCCCGCGCGTGTCGCATCCTGTCGACGGTCGCTCAGCACCAGATGGTTGGCGCCGGCGCGCACCGCGTTCTCCGCCTCGGCGCGGATGCGCGCGAGCGCGTCGCGCAACGCGTTCGCGCCCTTGCCCACCGGGAAGGTGCAGTCGATCGCCACCGCATCCTCGCCGGCCCGCTCGGCGAGGAAGGCGAAGCGCGCGTTCGAGACGAAGGGGCTTTCGAGCGTGTAGATCTCGGTCTGGGAATTGTCCTGGTCGAGCACGTTCTTGAGATTGCCGAACCGGGTCTTGAGGCTCATCACCCGATGCTCGCGCAGCGAGTCGATCGGCGGGTTGG
>NZ_DAIUBO010000083.1:0-15437 GCF_036846665.1 Amaricoccus sp.
CCCCCGCCGCGGTCGAGGCCCCCCCCACCGCCGCGAGCGACACCGCGACGGCAGATGCGGCCGCCGCGGCCGCGCCCTTGCCGCCCGGCGTCCCGCAACCCCGCGCCGTGCCCGAAGGCAGAGACGCGCCGCCCGCCGCCGAAAACGCGGCCGAGCCTGCGCCGGCCGAGCCCGCGCCGGCACGTTCCGCCTCGCGCCTCGATCTGACGGTCGACCCGGACGCCCCGCCACCGGAGGCGCCAGCGCAGAGCCGCTTCGCCAAGGGGCTCGCCAGCGTCCTCGCCGTCTTCGTCCTGGCGCTCGCGGTCTACAACTTCCACGACCTGATCGTGGCACGCCTGCCCCAGGCGGCGCCGGCGATCGATGCCTATGTGCAATTCGTCGACGACCTGCGGCAGCGCCTCGCGGAAGGCCTCGCCGCCATCGTCAACCGGGCCTGATCGCGAGGGAAGCCCGGATCAGAACTGGTCGAGCAGCCGGCGCAGGTAGTCGAGCTCGAGCTCTGGACGGCCAAGGTCGCCGGCCCGGCGGCGGATCTCGTCGAGGATGGCGCGCGCCCGCGCCGCGGCATCGGCCTCCGGCAGGAGCCGCTGGTTGGTGCCGAGGCTGCCGCGAGTCCCCACCGGGCGGCCGAGCGGATCGTCGCTGCGATCCGCGCTCGCCTGGCCGCTCGCGGCGCCCTGCTGGTCGCCGCCGGCCTCGGCCCGCCGCAGGTCCTCGCCGAGCGCCCGCATCCCCTCGCGCAGGTCGTCGATCGCCTCGGCCTGGCGATCGAGCGCGCCGGAGGTATCGCCCTCCTCCAGCCCGTCGCGGGCCTCGCCCATGTTGCGCTCCGCCTCGCGCAGCGCCTCGCGCACCGCGTCGCCGGCGGCGCCGGGCAGGCCGTCGCGCAAGGCATCCATCAGCTGGCGCAGCGCCTCCTGACGCTGGGCGAGGTCCATCGGCCCCTCGCCGGCACCGCCCTCGTCCGGCTCGCCCTCGGGCATGCCCTGCCCCAGCTGGCCCTGCCGGAACTCGCGCTGGAGCTGCTGGAAGCTCTCGTCGGCGAGCCCCTGCTGCTCGCGCAGCGCATCAGCGAGCCCCTGCATCGACTGCTGTCCCGGGCTGCCCTCGCCGCTTCCCGACTGGCCCTCGGCGAGCTGCATCTCCATGTTCTCGAGCATCTGCTGGAGCATCTCCAGAAGCGCCTCAGCCTCGGCCTTGCGCCCCTGCTCGCTCAATTCCTGGATGCGGTCCATCAGCGCCTGGATCTGGTCCTGGCTCATGGGCTGACCCTGCTGGCGCTCGGCCTGCTGCGTCTGGCCGCGCTCGATCGCCTCCCGCGCCAGCTGCTCCATGTAGTCGCGGGTCGCGTCGCGCAGCTCGTCCATCAGCCGCGCGATCTCCTCGTCGCTGGCGTCGTTGCGCAGCGCCTCGGCCAGCCGCTCCTTGGCGCGCGCGAGCCGCTCGGCGGCATCGCCGAGATTGCCGTCCTCGAGCAGGACCGCCGCCAGCCACAGCGCCTCGGCGACCTCGTCGCGGATCGAGGGAACGGTGCCGGCCTCGGTCGCGCCCGCCAGCCGCCGCAGCGCCATGCGCATGACGAGATAGGCCCGCGTATTGTCGAAGACCGTCTCGGGCCGGTAGCTCACCGCGCGCAGCACCTGCAGGACCCGCCAAGCGTTCGCCTCGGACCAGAGCAGGTCGCGCCGCTGCTCGATCAACGCCGCCGCCAGAGGGTCGTAGAACCTGCGCCCCGGCAGGATCGTGGCGATCCCCTCCGCGACCCCGGTCTGCCCGATCGCATCCTCGGCGGTGAGGCGGATCGTCACCGGCAGCCCGGCCCAGGGATGCTGGCTGAAATCCTCGACCAGGGTCTCTTCCACCTCCGCGGCAGTCCGCGCCATCGGCAGGGGCAGCTCGACCGCGAGCGCCGGCCGCTCCTCCGGCGCCGCCCGCAGCCCGTAGCGGCGATCCACGCGGTCGAGATCGAGCGCGATCTCGGCGCGCGCGCCCACGATTCCGTAATCGTCCTCGGCCCGGTAGACGATCCTGGTCTCGCCCATGGGCTCGCCGGCGACGGGCTCGGCCAGCGTGATCGTCGGCGCGGCGTCCGGCTCGGCCAGGAAGGTCCATTCGGCGAGCGGCCCGTCGCCCCGCCGCAGGGTGACCGAACCGTCGCGCGCCAGCTCGAACTCGGCGCAGGCGATGCCGGGCGCGGCCTCGGCCAGCCGCGCCGAGGAACCCGAGACCGCCTCGGAGAGATCGAAGCTCTCCGGCGAGCCATAGACCCGCAGGGTGATCCGCGTCCCCTGCGGCAGCGAGACCGGCGCCGCGCCCGAGACCTCGGAGAGATAGAGCGTCGGCCGGCCGGAATAGACCGGCGGCTCCGCCCAGCCCTCGTAGCTCGGCCCGGCCGCGACATTGGCCGCCGCATCCGGGGCGAGCGCGGCGGAAACCGATTCGACCGCCGGGTCCCGCGCGAAGACCAGCGCCGCGACGACCGCGACCAGCGCCGCCAGCCGCAGCGCCCAGGGATCGCGGGCGGCAAGCCGCAGGTCCGGGCGCAGCGCCCGCGCCGTCGCCGCGATCCGGGCCATGCGCGCGCGATGCGCCGCCCAGACCGCCTGCGCCCCGGGATCGTCGCGCCCGATGGCCGGCCGGTCCTCCAGCGTCTCCAGCGGCCGCCCCGGCAGGCCCGCGTCGAGCCGCGCCCGCGCCGCCGCCCGGCTCGGCCAGCGGAAGTGCCGCAAGCCCCAGAGCGCGAGACCGAGCGCCGCGAGCCCCAGCGCGCCCAGCGCCGCCAGCATCTGCGGCCGGGTCAGCGCCTCGGCGATCCCGAAGGCGAAGGCGGCCCAGGCGGCGGCGAGAAAGGCCGCCAGCGGCCAGAAGGCGCGCAGCAGCCCCTCCAGAACCATGGCGCGGCGGCTCCGTGCCACGAGTTTCCGGAAGGGATCCTCCGGCGCCCGACCTGTCCTGCCGCGCTTCATCCGCTCCGCTCTCCCCGGTCCGGCCCCAGGCCGAGCCATTCGGGGATGGTATCGCGGTTCAGCATTTCGTCAAAGCTCGGCCGCGCCCGCACCACGGCGAAGTGATCGCCCGAGACCAGCACCTCCGGCACCAGCGGCCGGGAGTTGTATTCCGAGGCCATCACCGCGCCATAGGCGCCGGCGGAGCGGAAGGCCACCAGGTCCTCCGCACCGAGCGGCGGCATGGGCCGGCCGCGGGCGAATGTGTCGCCGGTCTCGCAGACCGGGCCGACGATGTCGACGGGCGCGAGCTCCGCCCCGGCCACGGGTTCCTCGACCGGGATGACGTCGTGCCAGGCGTCGTACATCGCCGGGCGGACCAGGTCGTTCATCGCCGCGTCGAGGATCAGGAAGTCGCGCCCCTCGCCCGCCTTGCGCCAGATCACCCGCGCCAGCAGGATCCCGGCATTTCCGGCGATCAGCCGCCCCGGCTCGATCTCGATCTCACAGCCGAGATGGCCGACGCAGCGCCGCACCACCTCGCCGTAGTCGAAGGGCAGCGGCGGCGCGTCGTTCGAGCGGCGGTAGGGAATGCCGAGGCCCCCGCCGAGATCGAGCCGCCGGATGTCGTGCCCGTCGGCCCGGAGCACGTCGGTCAGCTCCGCAACCTTGGCGAAGGCCGCGGCATAGGGCGCGAGCTCGGTCAGCTGGCTGCCGATATGCACGTCGATGCCCACGACCTCGATGCCCGGCAGGGCGGCGGCCTCGGCATAGGCGGCGCGGGCGCGCGCGATCGGCACCCCGAACTTGTTCTCCGACTTGCCGGTGGCGATCTTGGCATGGGTGCGCGCATCCACGTCCGGGTTCACCCGGATGGCGATCGGCGCCCGCAGGCCGAGCGACAGCGCCACCTCGTTCAGCGCGATGAGCTCGGGCTCGGATTCCACGTTGAACTGCCGGATCCCGCCGGCGAGCGCGAGGCGCATCTCGCCGCGGTTCTTGCCCACACCGGAGAAGACGATCCGCTCGCCCGGAACGCCCGCGGCCTTCGCCCGGCGGTACTCGCCCTCCGAGACCACGTCCATCCCGGCCCCGAGCGAGGCCATCAGCCGCAGAACGGCGAGGTTGGAATTGGCCTTCATCGCATAGCAGATCAGATGCGGCAGGCCGGCGAGCGCCTCCTCGAAGACCCGGTAGTGCCGCGTCAGCGTCGCCGCGGAATAGACATAGACCGGCGTGCCCACCGCCGCGGCGATCTCCGGCAGCGGCACGTCCTCGGCGTGAAGCACGCTGTCGCGATAGAGGAAATGGTCCATCAGGCGGCCGGGGAACCGCCGGGCGCCGGCGGCGGCAGGAAGGCGAAAGCGGCCATGCGCGCAACCCCTCTCGGAAGGCGGGTGGAACGGCCCGGCGATCGACCCGGCCGCGGAGGGCGAACCCTATCCGAGAGGAATGGCCGCTACAACGCCGCGCGCGCCGGCGGCCCGGGGCGCCCGCATCCGGAGCTCATCCCATTCGTCTCCGACCTCCCCTCGCCAAGACGAGGGCGGGTGCGAAGCGCCCGAGACACCAGCGCATGCGATCGCCCTACGGGGCCGGCCCCGAAACGGGCCCTCGCGATCCGGTCACTCGACCTTGATGTGATAGATCTGCCAGACCCACCAATCGTCGGGCATGTCGGCGAGGTCGGCGCGCTCGGAGCGCGGGAAGACGATCTGTGTCGGCCCGAAGCTCCCGATCCCGAGCGGCTTGCCGTCGCGCTCGATCGCCACCACCGCGCCCATGCCGACGATCTCCGCCATCGGGATCTCGACCGCATAGCCGTCCATCGCCTGGATCGTCACCGTCTCGCCCTGGGCCTGCGCCGCCGCCAGCACCTCCGCCAGCGCCGGACCGGTGAAGGTCACCTCCGGCCCGTCCTTCGGGAAATCCGTGGTCACGGTCGTCTGCGGCAGCGCCCGGAGCGCATCCACATCGAACTCCATGGCCCGCTCGAAGGTCACGTCGTTGAAGGCGAAGAGCTTGTCGTATCCCGCATCGAAGGGGCCGCGGTTGGTACTGCCGACCGCCCCGGTCACGGTGACGAGCACCGGCCCGCCCGCCAGCGCGGGCAGCGCCGCGGCGAGGACGAGGACGGTGGCGAGAAGACTGCGCTGGAGAGCCTGGAGCATCGATGGACCTTTCGACGGATTCGGGGCCGGCCACGGAGATCCCGCGCGCCGCCGCCTCAGCCGGGGCTCGGGACTGCCGCGGGCTCCGGGGCGCTGGGCGCGCCCTTGATCCCGCAGGCCGCCAGCGCCGCCAGCGCGAGGCAGAGACCGATCCGGACCCGCATCCCGGCCCTCACGCGAGCGCTTCCTGCCAGCGGCGGACCTGGGCGCGCACCCGGACGGGTGCCGTGCCGCCGTAGCTTGCCCTACTCGCCACAGAGTTGTCCACTCCCAAGACCCGATAAACCTCCGCGGAAATGCCCGGATGCACCGCCTGCATCTCTTGAAGCGTCAGGTCGGGCAGATCGACCCCGCGCTCCTCGGCGCGCCGCACCAGCGTTCCGGTGACGTGATGCGCCTCGCGAAACGGCAGGCCGAGGCTGCGCACCAGCCAGTCCGCGAGATCGGTGGCCGTCGAGAAGCCGCTCGCCGCCGCCGCCCGCAGCGCCGCCGCGTTCGGCGCGAGGTCTCGCACCATGCCCTCCATCGCCGCCAGCGCCAGCATCAGCGCGTCTGCGGCGTCGAAGACCGCCTCCTTGTCCTCCTGCATGTCCTTGGAATAGGCTAGGGGTAGCCCCTTCATCACTGTCAAGAGAGCCACCAACGCCCCGGTGATGCGCCCGACCTTGGCACGCACCAGCTCGGCGGCATCGGGGTTCTTCTTCTGCGGCATGATGCTCGACCCGGTCGAGAACCGGTCGCTGAAGGTCACGAAGCGGAACTGCGCCGAGGACCAGATCACCAGCTCCTCCGCGAAGCGGCTCAGATGCGTGGCGCAGATGCTCGCCGCGGCGAGGAATTCCAGCGCGAAGTCCCGGTCGCTCACCGCATCGAGCGAATTGGCCATCGGCCGGTCGAAGCCGAGCGCCGCCGCGGTGGCGTCCCGGTCGATGGGAAAGGAGGTGCCCGCCAGCGCCGCCGCCCCGAGAGGGCTCTCGTTCATGCGCGCGCGCGCATCCGCGAAGCGGCCCCGGTCCCGGTCGAGCATCTCCACATAGGCCAGCATGTGATGGCCCCAGGTCACCGGCTGGGCAACCTGCAGATGGGTGAAGCCCGGCATCACCAGCTCGGCCCCCGCCTCGGCCTGGGCCACCAGCGCCTGCATCAGCGCCGTCAGGCCCGCGATCGCGGCGTCGCACTGGCCGCGGACCCAGAGCCGGAAGTCGGTCGCCACCTGGTCGTTGCGCGACCGCGCGGTGTGCAGCCGCCCGGCGGGCTCGCCGATCAGCGCCTTCAGCCGGCTCTCCACGTTCATGTGAATGTCCTCGAGCGCCGCGGAGAAGGGAAAGGCGCCCGCCTCGATCTCTGACAAGACCGTGAGCAGGCCTTCCCGGATCGTCTCCGCATCGCTAACACTCACGATGCCCGTGGCGCCGAGCATGGCGGCATGGGCGCGGCTCGCCTCGATGTCCTGGGCGGCAAGGCGCCGGTCGAAGCCGATCGAGGCATTGATCGCTTCCATGATCGCGTCGGGCCCGGCGGCGAAGCGCCCGCCCCACATCGCGTTCGAGCCGCTGCTGTCGTTCATCCGCCTGTCCTGCCCCGGGGAATTGCCATGACGCGCCTGCCCGCCCTGATCCCGGCCCTCGTCTACACCGCGTTCGCGGCCTTCGCAAATCCCGCGCTGGCCCGGCCGCTGACCGAGGCCGAGCGCGCCGAGGTGATGGCGCTGCGCGAAGGCGACATGCGCAAGCTCGTGGTGCACGAGGCCGCGATCCCGGCGCCGGACACCGTCTTCACCGACCCCGAGGGCGCGGAGATGTCGCTCGCCGACAGCGACGGGCGGATCCGGCTGGTGAATTTCTGGGCCACCTGGTGCGCGCCCTGCCGCATCGAGAAGCCCGCGCTCGACGCGCTCGAGCGCGACCTGGGCGGCCCGGATTTCGAGGTGATCGCCATCGCCACCGGCCGCAACAGCCTCGAGGCGATCGAGGACTTCAACGCCGAGGTCGGCGTGACCGTGCTCGCCACCCATCTCGACCCGAAGGGCGCGCTCGCCGCGGCGATGAACGTGCCGGGCCTGCCCGTGACGGTGATCCTCGACCGCGACGGCGCCGAGATCGGCCGGCTGATGGGCGGCGCCGACTGGGACGCGGCGAGCGCGCGAGCGATCGTGAGCTATCTCGCCGGCCTCGACTGACCTCACTGCAGGACAGCAGCATTCGGCACCGCGACCTCATTGCTCCAGTTCCGGGCGCGCCTAGCGTCACCATCCCGCCCGCCGGGCACCGCCGGGCAGCGCCTGCCCCGCCCAAGGCGGGCGCTGCCCTCATTTTGTGGCGGGACGGTCGGTTAGATCGCCCGGAGGCGCGAGCCACAGGACGGCTGGCGCCACATGGCGACCGCCCGAGGATCAGAACAGACCCTTCCCGGCGCCGGCGACCTATCGCCCGAGCTCGGAGGGGTCGAACTTCGCCAGCGCCTCGGGGCTCGCCTCTGTGCGGTAGCGCGTGGTCCATTCCGAATAGGGCATGCCGTAGAAGAGCTCGCGCGCCTCTTCCTTGCTCATGGCGATGTCGCGGTCGGCGGCGGCCTCCTGATACCAGCGGCTGAGACAGTTCCGGCAAAAGCCGGCCAGGTTCATCAGGTCGATGTTCTGCACGTCCGTCCGGGCGCGCAGATGGTCGCGCAACGCGCGAAAGGCGGCCGCCTCCAGTTCGATCCGTGTCCCGTCATCCATCGTGAACCCTCCTCCGGTTCCGGCGCTCCCGCGGCCCGGCGCGCGGGCCGTCGTCTCACCCTCGAAGGTGGGCCGGATCGGGGCGACAGGCAAGGTCCCGCGCGACTCCGGGCCGGGCCTGGAAACGTCGGCGCCCCACTCCACGACGCCCAGCGACGATCCGCCTAAAGCGCCTCCGCCACGGTCCGCTCGACCACCTCGGCGAGGATCGGGGCGAGCCGCGCCGCCCAGGCGCGCTGGCCGGCCTCGGTCTCGATCTCGTCGTGGCGCAGCTCGATCAGCACGTGCCGCAGCCCGCGCTTGGTACCGTGCCGGCTCAGCGTGTCACCTTCGAGCTGGCCAGAATAGGGCTGGTTCTCGCCCACCACCAGATCGGGCTCCGCCCGCAGCCGCGCCAGCAGCGGGCGGGCGATGCGGCCGTCGTGATGCCAGAGCACGCCGATCTGCCAGGGGCGGGGCGGACGGCCCACGAGCCGCGGCGTGTAGGAATGGATCGCGATCAGCGCCGGCGCATGCCCGGCATCGATCATCTGCCCGATCTGGGCGTCGATCGCCACGTGATAGGGGCGGTGATAGGCCACGAGCCTGCGGCGCACCTCCTGCGCCCCGATGCCGCGGTTGGCCGGAACGATCGTGCCGTCGTAGATCTGCATCACCAGCGTCGGATCGTCCTCGCCGCGGTTGGGATCGATCACCAGCCGCGAGAAGCGCGACAACACCGCCGGCGCGTCCAGCATCTCCGCCAGGGCCATCGTGACCCCGCGCGCCCCGAGGTCATAGGCGATGTGCCGGGCCATCTCCGAATCGGAAAGCCCCAGGCAGCCGCCGTTCACCGCCTCCGGCACTGCGTTGGTCGCATGATCGCAGAGGATCAGCATCCCCGCCAATCCGTCGACGTTCACGCGTTCATAGGCAGCCGGGCCGGTCATGGGCATCATCCGAGGTTCGAGTTGCGCTGCACACTATGCGGGCAGCCTGGCGGAGGCCAGCGAGGGATGCGCGGAATCCGGTGCTCCGGTTCGGGGTTTTTCGTTTCATCACCGAACCGTTTCGGTATAAGCGGGCCGACCCGCAAAGGATTGGCTCCAGATGACTCAGCTCCGCCGTCAGCGCAACGTGAAGATCGTCGCAACCCTCGGTCCGGCTTCGGACAGCGCCGAGATGATCCGCGCCCTCTATATCGCTGGCGCCGACGTGTTCCGGCTGAACATGAGCCACGGCACCCAGGACGACATCGCCCGGCGGCACGGCGCCATCCGCGAGGTGGAGGCTGAGATCGGCCGCCCGATCGGCATCCTCGCCGACCTTCAGGGGCCCAAGCTGCGCTGCGGGGTCTTCGCGAACGGCCCCGAGACGCTCGAGGCCGGATCGAAGTTCCGCTTCGACCTCGACCCGACCTCCGGTGACGCGACCCGGGTCTGCCTGCCGCATCCGGAGATCTTCGCGGCCCTGCGCGAGGGCGCGACCCTCCTGGTCAACGACGGCAAGATCCGCGTGCGGGTGACGGAGGTCTCGCCCGATCACGCCGATACGGTGGTCGAGGTCGGCGGCGAGATCTCGAACCGCAAGGGCATCAACGTGCCGGACGTGGTGCTGCCGCTGGCGGCATTGTCGAAAAAGGATCGCAGCGACCTCGAATTCGTCTGCGACCTCGGGGTCGACTGGCTGGCGCTCAGCTTCGTCCAGCGCGCCCAGGACGTCTTCGAGGCCCGCGAACTCGCCGACGGCCGCGCCGCGATCATGTCGAAGATCGAGAAGCCCGCCGCGGTCACGGCCTTCACCGAGATCCTCGAGGCTTCCGACGGCATCATGGTCGCCCGCGGGGATCTGGGGGTCGAGCTGCCGGTGACCTCGCTGCCGCCGATCCAGAAGCGCCTGACCCGTGCCTGCCGCAACGCCGGCAAGCCGGTCATCGTGGCGACCCAGATGCTGGAGAGCATGATCACTGCCCCGGTGCCGACCCGCGCCGAGGTCTCCGACGTCGCGACCGCGATCTACGAGGGAGCGGACGCGGTGATGCTCTCGGCGGAATCCGCGGCCGGCGACTTCCCGGTCGAGGCGGTCACCACCATGAACGACGTCGCCGTCTCGGTGGAGAGCGACGAGGTCTACCGCCAGGTCATCGAATCGGCCCGCACGCCGAGCCGCCACAGCGTCGCCGACGCGATCACCGTCGCGGCGCGGGAAGTGGCCGAGACCACCAACGTCAAGGCGATCTGCTGCTTCTCGCATTCCGGGACCACCGCGCTCCTCGCGGCGCGCGAGCGACCGAAGGTGCCGATCATCGCCCTGACGCCGCTGGTGAGCACCGCCCGCCGGATGGCGCTGAGCTGGGGCCTGCATTGCGTGGTCACCGCCGAGGTCGACCGCTTCAAGCTGGCGGTGGTGAACGCCGCCCGGGCGGCGCGCGAGCACGGTTTCGCGACCGACGCCGACCGCATCATCGTCACCGCCGGCATCCCCTTCGGCCAGCCGGGCTCGACGAACATCCTGCGCGTGGCCCCCTGCGACGAGAAGAAGATCTACGCCGGCGGCGGGGAGGACTGACCCCACCGGCCCCGAAGCCCGAGCCCCTGGAAAGAACGAAGGCCGCGGCCCGCAGTACGTTCCCCCGGACCGAATGGGCGAGGCACCGGTGGCGCCTCGGCCGATCCGGTCGCCCGGAGGCGCAAGCCGCGGGGCGAGGGACCGGCGACCGTCCCGCCGGTCGGGGATCGGGACGGAAGGGCCGTGGACGGTGCGCAAAGCGTCCCGTCCCCCGGCTGGGCCGGGGACACCCGGCAGGCGCCGGTAGCAGCGGCCGCCGGATCCCCATCGCCGATCGCCACCATGCGGTTCCCTGCACCTCCGCTCCGCCGAGCGCGGCACCAGGCCGGCGCGCCCGCAGGGCCTGCGGCCCGGCCGGGCGGATGCGCTTGACCGCCCCGGCGCCCCCGCCTATAAGCCCGCCTTCTCGACGCGCCCGGCGAAAAGGGCTGCCTCGGCGCGTCCGAACCACATCCGACCGAGGAGACGGAAATGCCCAAGATGAAGACCAAGGCGAGCGCCAAGAAGCGCTTCAAGGTGACGGCCAACGGCCGGATCGTCGCCTCCCAGGCCGGCAAGCGGCACGGCATGATCAAGCGGACCACGAAATTCATCCGCAACGCCCGCGGCACCACGGTGCTCTCGGCGCCGGACGAGAAGATCGTCAAGACCTACATGCCCTATCACCGCTGATCCGGAGGAACGCAGATGTCCCGTGTCAAAGGAGGCCCGGCCTCCCACGCCCGCCACCGCAAGGTCGTCAAGGCCGCCAAGGGCTATTACGGCGCCCGCTCGACCAATTTCCGCACCGCCACCCAGGCGGTCGACCGGGCGATGGAATACGCCACGCGCGACCGCAAGGCGCGCAAGCGCACCTTCCGCGCGCTCTGGATCCAGCGCATCAACGCCGGCGTGCGCGCCCATGACGCCGATCTGACCTATTCGCGCTTCATCAACGGCCTCGACCGCGCCGGGATCGAGGTGGACCGCAAGGTCCTCGCCGATCTCGCGGTGCGCGAGCCCGAAGCCTTCGGCGCCATCGTCGACCAGGCCAAGGCCGCCCTCGCCTGATCGCCGCCCCGGCGCTTCCCCGTCATTGCTACTTTCAGCGGCGTGTCAACCGTGTCGCTGAATGTAACTTGATATGGTTCTTGCCTTCTGTAGAACTGATACACGGCACGCACCATTTTCGTCAGGTGGAGCCGCTCAAACGCTATAGGTAGGTGGAGGGTGGGAGTGGGCGATCGTGTGAGGACTCCGTTTTGGCGAGTAAGCTTCTTCTCTCTCTTCTTGCTAACTTGGCTAACCGGCCTTTCGGGAACAGTACACTCCGAGGTCGCTTCGGAGGCTGACAGGGCCGCCTGCGAGGCCGGGGACTTGGACGCTTGTTACCAGGTGGCCGATGCAGCGCAACGCGATCCAGGCCGTGATCAGGCGCTTGCGGGCAGCATCCTGAGCCGCATCTGCGAGGCCAATCACGCCGACGGTTGCAATGATCTTGCGCTCCTCTATTTGGAAGGAACTCCGGACACGCCCCAAGATACTGCAAAGGTCGTGGCACTGTTCACCAAATCCTGCGACCTCGGATCACCTTACGGGTGTGCCAACCTTGGGTGGAGCAATTGGAGAGGTGAACTAGGGCTTCCACAGGATCTGGTCGAAGCAGAGGCACTTCTTGGCAGTGCATGTGGGGATGGATTCGAGTTCGCTTGCGAGAATCTACTTGAAATGTTTCGACGGTCCCAGATCGGTTCCGCTTCCAAAGCTCTTGCGAGCGCCGCTTCGCGGTTCCGCGAGGCCTGCGAGCAAGGATCGGCAGACGGGTGCGCAAGTCTTGGTTACCTGGCGTGGCAGGGTGGGGGCGGCGTGCCTTCGAATCGTAAGAATGCGGAGACGCTGCTCGGACAGGCTTGTAGGGGCGGCTCCGAGTTTGGCTGCAAGACGCTCGACCGAGTAAGTCCATACCACAGGACCAGGGGCGACAGAGCCACAGACGGATGACCAGATTGAGGTTGGGCCCAAGGCGAGCGCCAAGAAGCGCTTCAAGGTGACGGCCGACGGCCGGATCGTCGCCTCCCAGGCGGGCAGGCGGCACGGCATGATCAAGCGGACCACGAGGTTCATCCGCAACGCCCGCGGCGCCAACACGCTCTCGGCACCGGGCGGGGCGATCGTCACGAGCCCGAAGCCTTCGGCGCCATCGTCGACCAGGCCAAAGCGGCGTTCGCCTGATCGACGTCGCCTGACGCCCGCACGCCATCACCGCCGCCGGGCATCCCGGCGGCGTTTCTGCGGGATGACGCGGGCCCGCGCCGGCGCTAGGCTCGCGGCCGGGCGGCAGCGGAGGCGGAAATGACTAGGACGGCGGTGATCACGGGCGGGGCCAGCGGCCTCGGCGAGGCCTGCGCGCGGCGCTTCGCCGCCGAGGGCGCGCGGGTCTGGATCCTCGACGCCAATGCCGCCCGCGCCGCCGATGTGGCCGGGGACATCGGCGACGGGGCACGATCCGCGGGCGTCGACGTGACCGACGAGGCGGCGCTTCTCGCCGTCGCCGAGCGCATCGAGGGCGACACCGGCGCCCCCGACATCCTCGTGACCTCCGCCGGCATCCTCGAGACCGTGGCGACGGTCATGGACGAGGACATGGACATCCACGACCGGGTCTGGGCGGTGAACTACCGCGGCACGGTCTCGAGCTGCCGCGCCTTCGGGCGGCAGATGCGCGCGGCGGGCCGCGGCGCGATCGTGACGATCGGCTCGGTCAATTCCTTCTCGGCGCTGCCGCTGCCGGCCTACGGCCCTTCCAAGACCGCGATCCTGCGGCTGACCCAGATCCTCTCGGTCGAGCTCGGCCGGCACGGGGTGCGGGTGAACGCCGTGGCACCGACCTATGTGATCACCCCGGCGATGCAGGCGCGCATCGACGCCGGCGAGCGCGACCCGGCGGTGATCCGCGCCTCCGGGGCGCTCGACATGCTGGTGATGCCGCGCCACATCGCCGACGTGGTGGCCTTCCTCTGCTCCGATGCGGCGGCGGCGATCACCGGCGTCACCCTGCCCGTCGACGCCGGCTATGCCGCGGCGGTAAGCTACAAGAGCTTCGCCGGCGGCCTGCCCTGGAAGGCGTGAGCGCGGGGCCGCGTTGCCGCCCGGACAGGATCCGCCGCTCCCGCCTGGTGCCTCGGGATGCCGCGCTGCAATTCCACGGGCTCCTGGGGAAGACATCATGGATACCGAAGGCGAGGTCGCGCAGCACTACGCCCATTCCGACCTCACCGGTACCGTGCTCGCGGCGCTGCGCGATGCCGGCCGCGACCTCGATGCACTGACCACGGCAGATCTCGCCCCGATCGACGAGTTCCACCTCGGCTGGCTCCCGCAGACGCTGGACTTCGCCCGGCGGCTCGCCTTCGCTCCCGGCACCCGCATCCTCGACGTCGGATCGGGCGTCGGCGGCCCGGCCCGCCACTTCGCCGAGGTCTACGGCTGCACGGTCACCGGCGTCGACATCACCCCGGACTTCGTCGAGGTGTCGAACGTGCTGACGGCACGGCTCGGGCTCGCCGGCCGCGCAACCTTCGTGGTCGGCAGCGCGCTCAACCTGCCCTTCGGGGACACGAGCTTCGACGCCGCGACGCTGATGCATGTCGGCATGAACATCGCCGACAAGGCGCGCCTCTTCGCGGAGGTGCGCCGGGTGCTGCAACCGGGCGGGACCTTCGCGGTCTACGAGGTGATGCGCACGGGCGAGGGTCCGCTGCCGCTGCCGCTCCCCTGGGCCGACACCATGGCGACGAGCTTCGTCGAGACCCCCGACACCTACCGCTCCCTGCTCGCCGAGGCGGGTTTCGATCTCGGCGAAGAGCGCGACCGCACCGACTTCGTCCTCGAGATCGGCGCCCGAATGCGCGCCAGGACCGCCGCCGAGGGTCCGCCCCGGCTCGGGCTGCACGTGCTGATGGGGCCGAGCGCCGGCGAGAAGATGGGCCGGCTCGCCGCCTGCCTGGAGCAGCGCCTGTTCGCGCCCCTGGAGATGATCGCCACCGCACGCTGAGCCGGCTTGAAATCCGCGGTCTCGGCGGTTAGGCGTCCAAGCCATGGACGACAGCACCGACCTTCGCGAGAAATACCTGACCGCCATCGCCGACGCCGGCGACGAGGCGGCGCTCGAAGGGGTGCGGCTGGCGGCCCTGGGCAAGAAGGGCGAGGTCTCGCAGCGCATGCGCGGGCTCGGCGCCATGACGCCCGAGGAGCGCCAGACCGCCGGCCCCGCGCTCAACGCGCTCAAGGACGAGATCGCCGCGGCGCTGGCCGAGGCGCGGGCGCGCCTCGCCGATGCCGCGCTCGGTTCCCGCGTCGCCGGCCAATGGTCGGACATCACCCTCGACCCCCGCCCGCTGCCGCAGGGCACGATCCACCCGGTCAGCCAGGCGATGGAGGAGATCTCCGCGATCTTCGCCGATCTCGGCTTCAGCGTCGCCGAGGGGCCGCAGGTCGAGAGCGACTGGTACAATTTCGACGCGCTCAACATCCCGCCCGAGCATCCCGCGCGCCAGACCATGGACACCTTCTACATGGCCCGCGCCGAGGGCGACAACCGCCCGCCGCATGTGCTCCGGACCCATACCTCGCCGGTCCAGATCCGCCACATGCAGGATTCCGGCGTGCCCTGCCGGGTGATCGCGCCCGGCCGCGTCTACCGCGCCGACTACGACCAGACCCATACGCCGATGTTCCACCAGGTCGAGGGGCTCGCCATCGACCGCGACATCTCCATGGCCAACCTCAAATGGGTGCTGGAGGAATTCTGCCGCGCCTTCTTCGAGGTGGACGGGGTGGAGCTCAAGTTCCGCGCCTCGCATTTCCCCTTCACCGAACCCTCGGCCGAGGTCGACATCCGCTGCTCCTGGGCGGGCGGCCAGCTCAAGATCGGCGAGGGCGACGACTGGCTGGAGATCCTCGGCTCGGGCATGGTGCATCCCAAGGTGCTGGCCGCCGCCGGCGTCGACCCTTCGATCTGGCAGGGCTTCGCCTTCGGCATGGGCATCGACCGGCTGGCGATGCTGAAATACG
>NZ_DAIUBO010000084.1:0-15309 GCF_036846665.1 Amaricoccus sp.
GTCGGGCACGGCGGGTCGGCCACCGGTCGCGACGATCCCCTTGGGAGCCGTGATCCTGCGCCCGCCGACCTCGACCCCGCCGGGGACGAGACGCGCCGGACCCTCGTCGAGATAGGTCACACCCTCGTAGCCCGGCAGCAGATCGGCGTACTTCTTCTGGCGCAGTGTCGTGACCAATTCGTCCTTGGCGGCGACGAGCGCCGCCCAATCAGATACCCGCGCCTCGCCGTGCAGGCCAGGGAACCGGCGCGCCGACTGCGCACCGTGCAGGGCTTCTGCGGCCCTGATCATCGTCTTGGAGGGCACGCAGCCCACGTTCACGCAGGTGCCGCCGATGGTGCCATGCCCGATCAGCGCGACCCGTTTGCCACTTTCCGCGGCCGTGATCGCGGCCGAGAAGCCGGCCGATCCGGCGCCGATCACAGCAAGGTCGAAATCGCCCCTGGGCGCGCAGCAGTCGTCTTTCATCAAGTTATCCATCCGTTCGAGCGGTCTGGCGCCGCTGCCGTCTCCAGACCGCGTACACGGTCAGTGCGACGAAAAATGCGAGAGCGGGGAGCAGAACGTAGTCGAGCCAACCCAGCCAGGCCGACAGGCCCACCGCGCCCAGAAGCACCACGAGCACCGGCGTGAAGCAGCAGAGCGCTGCGATGACGGTGCCGACGATCCCTGTCGCGATCAGCTTGCTGTCGGTATGCTCGGTCATCCCGTCAGCCCGAGACGCGCGCCGGGTAGCCTGCATTGGCCGACGCGGTCGCGATGGCGTCGGCGCTGGTCGCGGCGGTGTCGAAGACGACCGTGGCGGTGCGGGCCTCGAAGTCGATCTCGACGGCACGGACGCCCGCGACGCCCTCCATCGCGCGCTTCACGGTGATCGGACACAGCGCGCAGGTCATGTTGTCGACCGCGAAAGTGACGGTCTGCTCGGCGGCGACGGTCTGCGCGGCAACTGGGATGGCGGTGACCGGCGCAACGGCGGTCAGGCCGAACAGGGCAAGGGCAAGGATCTTCTTCATGAGGGTGTCCTTTCGGGATCAGTAGAGAAGCGGGGCCCACCAGTCGATGGTGAGGGCTGCGAGAACGAGGATCAGGGAGGCCCAGAGCGCGCTCTTGGTGATGCGCGCCGATGCGGGCCTTGTGCAGTAGGAGCCGGGTTCGCAGACGGTCGGCTTGCGAACATACACCTGCCAGAATCCGGCCCCGATGAAGCCGAGCGCGATCACGGCAAAGATCGGCTTGTAAGGCTCTAGCGCCGTCAGGTTGCCGATCCAGGCCCCCGAGATGCCGAGGGTCAGCAGCACCAAGGGCCCGATGCAGCAGGCCGAGGCGAGAAAGGCGCCCACAATCCCGCCCGCCGCGAGCCAGCCCTTTCGGGCGGGGCGATCCGCCGCTGAAGTGTCCGTTCTGTCGTCCGTCAGCGCCATGTCGCGCACCTCTCGTCTGTGATTGACGATGGGTGTAGGGTCTGTAGCAACTACAGGCTCAAGAGGAAACTTGCCCATGATCGATCACGAGCGCGAGAGCGGCTTCACACGCGGAGATCTTGCCCGGACGACCGGCTGCAACATCGAGACGATCCGCTACTATGAGAAGACCGGCCTGCTGCCCGACCCGCCCCGGACCGACGCCGGCTACCGGATCTATTCCGCCGCACACGCCACGCGCCTGCGCTTCATCCTGCGCGCCCGCGAACTCGGGTTTTCTATGGAGGACATTCGCGGGCTGATGGGGCTCGAAGACGGTGCCGCGCCGACCTGCGCCGAGGTCAAGGAGCGGACGGAGCGCCACCTTGCGGACGTGCGGGCGAAGATCGCAGACCTCAGGCGGATAGAGAAAGTGCTCTCAGTGACGGCGGCTCAATGTTCTGGAGAGGATGTCCCGGAATGCCCGGTTCTGGAAACGCTCGAAGGCTCGTGACTGCGCCGGGATCTGCCACGTGGGACTCAGCCACCGTCGACACACGCCCGCGCCTGGTCGCGCACGGCCCGTTTGACCCTTGCGTTACAACCGGACGCCTGCGCCCGTCATGTCGGCGGATCACCGAGGAGTTCTGCGACGCGCGTCTGGAGCATGGGCAGCACGTCTTCTTCGAACCAGGCATTGCGCCGGAACCAACCTGCGTTGCGCGGGCTTGGGTGGGGCAGCAAGATCACCTCGGGCCAGCGCGTACGCCAGTCCCGCATCGCATTCCCAAGCGGCCGGTTCTTGGTGTCTGGAAGGTGCCATGCCTGCGCATGACGTCCGATCACCACGGTGAGGCGCACACTGGAAAGAGCGTCGAGCAATGGCTGCCGCCAGCGGAGCGCACATTCGGAGCGCGGAGGCAGGTCGCTTGATCGGCCAGTTCCCGGATAGCAGAATCCCATCGGCAGGATGGTAACCTTCTCAGGATCCCGAAATGTGGCCCCGTCAAGGCCGAGCCAATGTCTCAGCCGCACACCCGATGCGTCGTCGAATGGACGCCCGGCAAGATGTGTCCGCCGTCCCGGCGCCTGCCCTGCGATCAGGATGCGCGCGCCGGCGCCGATCTGGACGATCGGGCGCGGCCCGAGGGGCAGGTCCGCGCAGGCCGTGCAGGCGGCGACCTGCGCACGCAGCCGTTTGATCTCGGCCGGGCCGTGATCAGGCGCTGAATCCGCCATGAACCAGCTCGATCTTGTTGCCCCAGGGGTCGCGCAGATAGGCGGCGAAGACGCCGGGCATCGGATAGGCGGCGCGCAGGCCCGGAGCGCCCTCGTCGATTGCCCCGGCGTCGAGGCCCGCGGCATGGACCTTTGCGACCGCTTCGCGATCCGGCGCAGCGAAGGCGACGTGAGCGCCGTTGCCCGCCGAGGCGGGTCCGCCATCGAAGGGGCGTAGCAGCAGAAAGGCTATGCGGTCGCGGCCGAAGGCGGCGAAGCCATCTCCTTCGGCCTGACAACGGATGCCGAGTTCATCCAGAACGCGGCCGTAGAAGGCGCGCGCCGCAGGCACGTCGGCAACCCCGAGGCTGAGATGGTCGATGGTGGTCATGGGAACTCTCCTTGTGAACGCTGGTTGATCGACTGGGTGTCGAGACGAAATTTCAGGAATGTCGCGCCGGAGTGATCCTGCCGGCCGACAGACTGCGCCCCGATCCGGTGCAGCGCACCGAGGTTGCGGCGCGAGGGCGGCAGGAGGAAGGTGACGAAGGGGATGCGCGGATCGGCCCGCGCGAAGTCGAGCGCCGCCCGCGTGATCCGCTGGCCAAGCCCGAAATCCTGCGGTCGCAGCACGAGGCCGAAGTCCCATTCCTCGCCTTCCTTCTGAAAGCCGCCCCAGCCGACGTATCGGCCATCGGCCAGAAAGGCCCAGTGACCGAGACCGTCCCGCGCCCAGCATGCCTCCTTGGCCACCACGAAAGCTTGCGCCTCGGCCTCGCCCCAGGCGCCTGCCAGAAGCGGCATGTGTGCGCGCAGGCGCGGATCCGACATGTGCGCAACCAACTCCTCAAGTGGCACCTCGGTCAGCCGCGCGAAGCGGAGGGCGGGGACGGCGCGGTTCATGCCGATTGCCGGAGCGCGCTGCAGGACTGTTCCATCATCCGCGACAGCGCGCTGTCCTTGCGGCGCAGGAAGGCGGCAAGCCTGTCGTGGTAGTCGGGCGCGACCGCGTTCCGCACAGACGGCCTGTCGGCAAGCTCGAGGCGCCACGCGGACATCCCGGCCAGACCGTCGAAGACGCCGAAATCGCCAATCCGGTCGAACGTCTCGAAATAGCGGAAGGCCGGCGCGAAGACCGCATCGACCAGGCTGAATCGCTCGCCAGCGAACCAGGGGCCGGGGCCAAGCTGGCCTTCCATCACCCGGAACCGGGCGTGGAGCGCCGCGGCCTTTCGCTCGAGTGTCCCGGAATCGGGGGCGGTGTAGAACCCGGCGATGTCGTTCAGGCATTCCGAGGCGAAGCCGATCCAGGCACGATGCCGTGCGCGCTCGACCGGGTCTGCGGGATGCAGCGGCTGGGGCAGCGTGTCCTCGAGGAATTCGAGGATCGCGGCGGATTCGAACAGCGCCGCCTCGCCGACCTTCAGGACCGGCGTCCGACCGAGCGGTGACAATGCCAGAAACCAGCCGGGCTTGTTCGCCAGATCGACGGTGACGCGCTCGTGCGCGACGCCCTTTTCGGAAAGCGCGATGGCGATGCGCTGAACATAGGGGCACAGCGCGTGACTGACGAGGGTGATGGACAGGGACATTCCATTCTCTCCTGGAAATGGCGCGCAGGCCGTCCTGGGGGTATCTGGGGAACAGAGGGTGGCCCGTGCGTGCGTCAGGCGCCGGACCGGGTCCGGACGGTGACGGTTCCTTTCATGTGGGGGTGATAGGCGCAGAAGTAGGAATAGTCGCCGGGCGCGTCGAACGTGATGCGTGCGCGGCCGCCCTTTTCCAGCGTGCCGGTATCCCAGCTTCCGTCCTCGGCCGTGGCGGTGTGCGGCGCAAGATCGGCATTTGTCCAGGTGATGCTGTCGCCCACAAGGACTTCGACGCCAGCCGGATCGAAGGCGAAGCTGGCGATGCCCACCTCGACCTCGTGCGTGCCGTCATGGGCGCGCACAAGCCCCGGCAGCCCGACCAGGAACAGAGCCGCGCCCAGCCCCCGGCCGAATCCGCGCCGCGTCAGGTGCGTCAGCCCGCGCACGTCAGCCCCGCGACCATGTGCTCGGCGTGCTGCTCATGCGCGCGGAAGGTGACCAGTGCATCCTCGAGCAGCGCCTTCAGCGGCGCCACCGTGACGGCGGGGATGAAGCTCTCGGCGACGGTCTGGTTGACGATCTGATGATAGGCCAACTCGTTCGTCGCGTAGGCGCAGTCGAAGGCGTTGCCGCTCAGCGCCATCAATTCGGCGCGCTTGGCGGCAGCGCCCTCGACGAGGGCCTGACTCAGCGCGTTGTTCTGCGGCGTCACCTTCAGCTCGGAGATCAGCGCGCCAGCCGCCTCGTTCACCGCCGTGTGGTCGCGGATCATCGTCTGGGCGAAGTCGCGGACCGCCTCATTCTCGGAAATCGCCAGCGCCAGATGTGCATAGCGGATGTCGAGCCCGCCTGCGGTGTAGGCGGTGTGGGCGATCTCGAGGTCGTTCATCGGCTCGTCCGCCTGAGCGGCGAGGCCGGTCGTGGCGAGGGCGAGTCCAATGGCAAGGGTCAAGTTCTTCATGGGAGTGTCTCCAGGTTGGTGGTTTGAACGCCACCGATTTGCCCGAGATCATCCGGCGTTTGAATGCCGGAAAGTCCGGAATTCATGCGAGATCGTCCTACGAGCTGGACGTGTCTGAAATTGCTGATAAACTCTTCGCCATGTTGGACCTGCTCAGTGACATCCTCACCCGCCTTTCGCTTCGTGGTACGCTTTACTTCCGCACGAGCTTCACGGAGCCCTGGGGCGTCCGCGTGCCCGCCTTTCGCGATGTGGCGCGATTCCATTTTGCCCATCGCGGCGAGGCGCTTGTGCGCGTGTCGGGGCTCGACGTTCCCGTGCATCTGGCGCAGGGCGATCTGATCGTGATTCCGCACGGCACGGCGCATGTGCTGTCTTGCCGTCATACCGGGCCGGACGACGCTCTGCCTCTGGACGATGTGCTGTCCCGATCGAAATTTCCGGGACACGGAACATTGGTCTGGGGCGGCGATGACAGCCCGCGCGACACGCAGCTGATCTGCGGGCATTTCGCGCTGGCGGAAGGGTCGCGGCACCTGCTGATGGACCGCCTGCCACCGTTCATCCACTTGCGCGGATATGGCGAGGAAGCCGGACCCTGGCTCGAAGCCACCCTCAAGGTCATCGGGGCCGAGGCCGGCGGCGCGCGGCTCGGCGGCGATCTGATCGCCCTGAAGATGTCCGAGGCGATCTTCGCCCAGGCGATCCGCGCCCATATCGAGGCGGAGCACGAGACCGACTGTGGCGTGGCCGGTTTTGCCGACCCCCATCTGGCGCGGGCGCTGACCGCCTTTCACCGTGCGCCGACCGCCGACTGGACGGTTGCCAGCCTCGCCCGCGAGGCGGGGCTGTCGCGGACGGGCTTTGCCGAACGGTTTTCGGACCGGCTCGGCGTCACGCCGATGGCCTATGTGACATCCTGGCGAATGCAGATCGCGCGTGAGGCGCTTTCGGCGCGGGGGCTGTCGGTCGCCGAGGCGGCCGAAGTTTCGGGCTATGCCTCGGAATCGGCCTTCAGCCGGGTCTTCAAGAAAGAGATCGGCGTGTCGCCTGCCGCCTTTCGCCAGTCCGGCTCCGCGCGCCGCGAGGCGGCGTGATCGGGGCGCAGCCCGTGACAGTCCGCGACGCGCGGCCCGAGAACGCGGAGGCCATAGGTCGATTGTCGCGCACTTTGGCGGCGCATGTGGCGGACCCCGATCCCGGACGCGACGCTGCCGGAATCGTGGCTGCGTGTTTCGGCCCGGACAGGTGGATCGAGGTCATCCTCGCCGAACGCCGGGGCGAGATCGTCGGCCTCGCCGCCTGGTGTCGGCGCTTCGAACTCCATACGCGGGAACGATCCCTCTGGCTTGCTGATCTGGTGGTGGCGGAGACGGCACGGCGCGAAGGCGTTGGACACTTGCTCGTGCAATCGATTCATCAGCGCGCGCAGGCGATGGGCTGCGGCACGATCGTCGCGGATCTTTGGGTCGATAACGCGTCAGCGCGCGCCTTCTATGACCGGATTGGCGCCCGCGCCAATACCGAGATCGAGATCCGCGTGATCGACTTGCCGATGCGCTGACGCCGCCCGTCGGCACGCTGATGGCATCCAAAGCTTCTCATAGCCCATCAACCTGGACGATTTGCAATATATTCCGGCGTATCGCGCATTCATCGTCCCAAATTTTTAATCTATCTCGGTCTTGTGGCATTCGCGCCGCCCTGACAACGCTTTGCACAAGGACCCGCAACATGCGCTTCGTAACCAAAACCATCCATGCCTGGCTCGACTACCCGGTCGCGCTGGCCCTCATCGCCCTGCCGTTCGTTCTCGGGCTCGGCGCCTCACATCCGCTTGCGCTGGCGATCTCGCCGGTCGTCGGCGTTGCGGCCTTCCTTCTGACCGTATTCACCGACCACCACCTCGGCGTGATCCGTGTGCTTCCCTACAGGCTGCACCTTGCCGTCGATCTGGTGGTCGGCGTCCTCTTCCTGATCCTGCCCTTTGCGCTCGGCTTCACCGGGCTCGATGCCGCCTACTACTGGCTGAACGGCGCCGCTGTCGTGGCCGTCATCAGCCTCTCCAAACCCGAAAGCGAGATGGTCTCGGCCTGAGCCCTCACCACGTTGAAAGGATGTAAACCAATGGCTCGAATCACCCAGGTTTCCGACACTGCCGCTGCGCCCGAGGCCGCCGCGCTCTTCACCGCCATCAAGGGCAAGATCGGCATGGTGCCGAACCTCTACCGCGTCGCCGCGAACCAGCCCGCGGTGCTGGCTGCCATGCTCGGCCTGAACGAGACGCTGGCGGGCGGCAGCTTCGACGCCCGCACTCGCGAGGCGATCGCGTTGACCGTTGCCGGGGCGAACGCCTGCGACTACTGCGCCTCGGCCCATGCCGCGATCTCGTCCGGGCTCAAGGTCGCGCCCGAAACGATTGACGCCCATCTGTCGGGCCGATCCGACGATCCGCGCACGGCGGCGATCCTGAGACTTGCGGTCGCCATCGTGGCCGCGAAGGGGATGGTCGTGGACGCGGACCTCGATGCTGCACGGGCTGCCGGGCTGACCGAAGCCGACATCGTCGAGACGGTGGCGAACGTGGTAGCAAACATCTTCACCAACTACCTAAACCACGTCGCCGATACTGATATCGATTTCCCCGCCCGTAAGGCCCGCGCGGCCTGACGTCATCGGCCCGGCGGTCCGTCCGCCGGGCCAAGCCGCTATTCCGTGGTCTCGGCGCTGCGCGCCGCACGGAAATGCTTCAGCCGGGGCGTCGCCGCAGCCTGACTGCGCTCGCCGCCAGCGCGGCGCTTGAGCTCCTCGCCCACCGCGGCAATCGCCTCGATCGCGGGCACCAGACGTTGCCCGAGCTCGTTGAGCGCGTATTCCACCGAGGGCGGCGAGGTCGGCATCACTCGCCGGTCGATCACGCCGCACTCCTCGAGCTCGCGCAACCGGGTCGTCAGCACCTTGGGGGAGATCTGCGGGATGTCGGCGCGCAGCTCGCTGAACCGCCGCGGACCGCCGCGCAGATACCAGATGATGTTCGGCGTCCACGCGCCACCGATAATCGCCATGCATTCGAGAAGCGGACAGGCTTCCGGTACCTCGGGCCCCCGGTTTCTCCGCATCTTCAGTGCCATCGCATCCTCTGGTTACCGAATGGAAACTCGAAAGTGAAGGTAACCTTAGGAAACTCGATTTACAATAGATATCTGCATTCCTATCCATATTTCATGCCCATCGCGGGCAACGGATGAAAGAGGAAAGGACCCCAGATGAAACTCTACTACAGCCCCGGCGTCTGTTCGCAGTCGGTGCATATCGCGCTAAACGAGGCCGGCATCGAGCACCTGATCGAAAAGGTCGATCTGGCCAACAAGACCACCGAGAGTGGGACCGATTACAGCCGCGTCAATCCGTTAGGATATGTCCCGGCGCTGGAACTCGACGATGGCGAGGTGCTGCTCGAGGCGCCGGCGATCCTGCAATATGTCGCCGATCTGAAGCCCGAAACCAGCCTCGCCCCCGCGAACGGCACCCGCGAGCGCGTGCGGCTGCAGGCCGAGCTCAACTACACGGCCTCAGAACTGCACAAGTCCTTCGGGCCGTTCTTCGCGCCGGTGAAGCCCGCGGGCGCGCTGAAGGAGCAGGCGCTGGCCAAGCTCGCCAAGCGCTTCGACGCGCTCGAGGCCAAGCTCTCAGACGGCCGCGACTACATCATGGGCCGCGATTTCACGGTCGCGGACACTTACACCTTCGTCGTCGCCTCATGGGCAGGTCTGATTGGGTTCGACCTCTCGGGTTATCCGCATGTGCGAGCCTACATCGAACGCGTCCGTGCCCGGCCCAAGGTTCTGGAAACGTTGAAGCGCGAAGGCCTCGCTGCCTGAGACTTCGGGCGGAACGGCCGGCCGGTCGCTCCGCCTCCTGCCTTGAAGGGAGCATCCCGATGCAAAACACGAAAACCTTGATCGAGGCCCGCATGAAACTCTATTTCGACGGGCTCTATCACAGCGATACCGAAAGGCTCGGCCAGGTCTTCGCCCCCGGAGCGTGTTACGTCTGCGCGACCGGCGGCGAAGTGATCAATCTCGGTCTCGACGAGTATTTCCCGATCGTGGACCGGCGTGAGCCGCCGGCTGCGCGGGGCGAGCCCCGGCGCGACGAGATCGTCTCAATCATCATGGCGGGCGACCGTGCGGCGCTGGTTGTTGCCCGCTGCGCCATCGGCGAGCGCCATTTCACCGATCTTCTCAGTTTCATCGACACGGCCGCAGGCTGGCGGATCATCGCCAAGGTCTTCCACTACGACCTGATCCCTGCGCCGCAACCGCAGGAGTGAACCATGCCCTATGTCAATATCAAGATCACCCGCGAAGGCGCCACGCCCGAACAGAAAGCCCGCTTGATCAAGGGTGCGACCGATCTCCTGGTCGATGTTCTAGGCAAGAACCCGACCACGACCTTCGTCGTGATCGACGAGGTCGAGATGGAGCACTGGGGCATCGGCGGTCTTCCGGTCGAGGAATACCGTCGCCAGGCGGCCCGATGACGGAGTCCGAGATGCCATCCTGCCATGATCTGCTAACCCCGTTCGGGATGTCCGCCCCGCTGTTCCTGGCACCGATGGCGCTGGTCAGCGGCGGCCGCCTTGCTGCCGCCGTGACGTGTGCAGGCGGGTTCGGCTTCATCGGCGGCGGCTATGGCGACCGCGACTGGTTGATTCGCGAGTTTGATGCCGCGGGCGATACGCCCGTGGGCGTCGGTTTCATCACTTGGGCGCTGGCACGGCAGCCCGGCCTACTTGACCTCGCACTGGCGCGCCGACCCCGGGCGATCTTCCTGTCCTTCGGCGACCTTGCGCCCCTTGTCGGGCGCATCCGCGCGGCGGGCGTGCCCCTCTTCGCGCAAGTCCAGACCGTGGCGGGCGCGCGCGCGGCGATCGAGGCGGGCGCAGATATTATCGTGGCACAGGGAACCGAAGCGGGAGGGCACGGAGCGGCGCGCGGCACGCTGGCGCTTGTGCCCGCGGTGCGCGATGCCATCGGCGCGGCGCCGCTGGTGGCTGCGGGCGGCATCGCTGACGGCCGCGGCATGGCCGCCGCCCTGATGCTTGGCGCCGATGCCGTCCTGTGCGGCACCGCCTTCTATGTCGCCGAGGAATCCCTGGCCCATTCCCGTCTGCGCGAAGCGGCGGTCGCGACCTCGGGTGACGACACGTCCCGCGACACGGTCTTCGATCTGGCGCGCGGGCTCGACTGGCCCGTGCCCTGGACGCTCCGCGCCCGCCGCAACGCGTTCCACGGCCGCTGGGCCGAAGCGCCCGGGGCGATGACGCAGGACGACCGCGCCGCCTATGCCGCCGGCGCGATGAAGGGCGACCCGGCGACCGCCGCCGTCATCGTCGGCGAGGCGGTGGACCTTGTGAAATCCGGCGAACCTGCGGCCGCAATCGCCACGCGGATTGCAGGCGAAGCGCGTCACATCCTGTCCGGAGCCGAGGAACGGCTCTGGCCCGAACCGATAGGACTGATACGATGATCGATTTCTACACTTGGAGTACCTCGAACGGCCGCAAGGTCGCAATCGGGCTGGAGGAGATGGGGCTTGCCTACCGCGTGCATCCCATCGACATCTATGCCAACGCCCAGTTCGACCCGGCCTTCACCGCCATTTCCGCCAATGCCAAGATCCCGGCCATCGTCGATCACGACGCGGGCGTGACGATGTTCGAATCCGGCGCGATCCTGATCCATCTGGCCGAGAAGACAGGGCAGTTCCTGCCCGCGTCCGGGCCGCGCCGGGCCGAGGTGCTGCAATGGCTGATGTGGCAGATGGGCGGATTCGGCCCGATCCTAGGCCAGACCGCCCATTTCCTGCACTATAGCCCCGGCAAATCGGCCTATGCCGCCGAGCGTTTCGGCACCGAGGCGCGGCGCCTCTATGGCGTGCTCGACCGGCAGCTGGCCGCGGCCGAGTTCGTCGCCGGCGACTATTCCATCGCCGACATGGCGATCTGGCCGTGGTCGACGCGGTTCGAGCACCAGAAGATCGATCTGCGGGAGTTTGCCCACGTCGCGCGCTGGTACGCGGCGGTCGCTCGCCGCCCCGCCGTGCAACGCGGCTACCGCGTGCCCGATGCCAGTCTCACGCCACCAACCCCTTCCGCGCAGGGAGCCGCCGCATGAAGCTCAACGCCGATTTCACCCGCCGCGCCGTCGTCCATTCCGCCGTGCAGGATTTCGTGCCCTCGCCGATGCCGGGGGTGGAACGTCTCATGCTCGACCGGATCGGCGACGAAGTCGCCCGCGCGACCACCATCGTGCGCTACGCCCCCGGAAGCAGTTTCTCGCCCCACACCCATGACGGCGGCGAGGAGTTTTTGGTGCTCGATGGTGTGTTTCAGGACGAACACGGTGACTCTCCCGCCGGCACATATGTCCGCAACCCCCCGGGCTCGCGCCACCAGCCGGGTTCGGAACCGGGGTGCACGATCTTCGTCAAGCTGCGCCAGTTCGCATCCGATGACGACCGGCATGTGGTGGTCGATACCACGACGCCCAGCATGGCGCCGCTGGTTGGGCGTCCCGGTGCCGTCGGGCGGGTGATCCACGAGGATGAGCGCGAGCTGGTGCGTGTCGAGGAATGGGCCCCGAATGCCCGGATCGAGTTTGCGCCGCGCGGCGGCATCGAGATCCTCTGCCTCGACGGCGGGTTCTCCGAGGGCGGCGAGAGCTTTGGGCGCTGGTCCTGGCTGCGCCTGCCCGACGGCGCGCCGCTGTCGGCCCTGGCCGGCGCCAGGGGGTGCCGCGTCTGGATGAAGGAGGGACATCTGCGCAACCCTTTGGGGCTGTCGTGACCTTGCGCGAACGGGCGAACCGCCGCGGCAGCCGCGCAGGTCGCGAGCAGGGTGTATTCCACGACGGCGAGATCTCGGTGCAGAACCTGGCAGGCGTCCCGCACCGGGCGCGCGAGATGGCCGCGCGCGCGATCAGGGACGCCATGCCGGAACAGCATCAGGCGTTCTTCGCCACGCTGCCTGCCGTATTTCTCGCCCTCACCGACCGGCGCGGCCGGCCTTGGGCGACATTCGCCACTGGCGATCCCGGCTTTGTCAGGGCGGTCTCGTCTCGCCAGCTCCACCTCAGGGCCAGACCGGCGTTGGAGGAGACCCTGGGGCTGGCGACAGCACCCGGCGCGATAGCCGGGCTCATCGGGATCGACTTCGCCACCCGCCGCCGCAACCGGGTGAACGGACGCTTGCTGGCGTCCGAAAACGGCCTCGCCATCGCAGTCGACCAATCCTTCGGAAACTGCCCGAAATACATCGTGCCGCGAAGCCTCGCACCGTTCCGGCAGACCGCCGAACCCATTGCGCGTCGGGCTGCCTGGCCGGACGACGCCGACGTCCGGTCCCTTCTGGCCCGCGCCGACACCTTCTTCATCGCCTCGCACAGCGAAGCTGCCGCGGGCGGCACGGGTGCGGGTCTGGACGTGTCGCATCGCGGCGGGCCTCCTGGGGTTCTCGAGGTTAGGGGCGACGGCGCGCTCTCCTTCCCGGATTTTCCCGGCAACCGCTATTTCAACACTCTCGGAAACTTCCAGTCCGATGGACGTATCGGCATTTTGGTCCCCGATTTCGCCACCTCGGACGCGGTGCACCTGACTGGCCAGGCGAACATCGACTGGGCCCCAGAGCGCACCGTCGCCGGCGACTTGGCAGAGCGTAGAATCGACGTCGCGGTTGAGGAAGTCTGGTACGTGAAACATGCTCTCCCCTTCGTGGCACATTCTGTTGGACCTTGAAACGGCATCGACCAATTTGAACCACTATCAGAAACCGGTCTGCGTTTGGCTCTTCGAAGGGCTCCTTTTTTTTGCAGATCCTGTGAGGGATTCACCTCGTGAATCCAGCGTGTTAGCTGGGGTGCATGAGCACGCTTCCTCCCCCTACTTACAGGATCAGGAACTGGCCAGCCTACAATGAAGCGCTCAAGCGCCAGGACGCGCTGAAGATCTGGTTAAACCTCGAGATGAGCTGGAAGGCTCCGCGGACAAGAAGGCGCGGCCGCCAGCGGAACTACAGCGATGCCGCCATCCAGACTTGCCTTTCGATGAAGGTGCTGTTCGGCATGGCGCTCTGGCAGATGACCGGGTTCGTCGAGTGCCTGTTGCGGCTGGGTGGCTTCGACTGGACGATGACTGTCTTCAGTACGTTTTTTCGGCGCCAGAAGATTTTGGCCGACAACATCCCCTACCGCGGCTCCAAGGGCCCGTTGCACCAGTTGATCGATCGCACCGGGATCAAGATCGAGGGCGAAGGCAATTGGCACGCACGCACGCGTGGCGGCACCAAACGGCGTGTGTGACGCAAGATCCATCTCGGGATTGATAAGGAAACTTAGAGGTTCGGGCTATCGAGATCACCGGGAGCCACATCCTTGATGCACAGTGCTAGCCAACGTGCTCAACCAGATCCGGACGCAAGAGCCGATCGGCGGCGTCACCGCCGACGGTGCCTATGACACAGGCAAATGCCACGACGCCATCACCACCCGCGGCACACATGCCGTCATCCGCCCCGCAAGTATGCTAAGCCTTGGAAGACCGTTGCCGCCGGTGCCGCCTCACGAAATGAAGTCTTGCGTGCCCCGAAATACGTCGGCTACGCCCTGTGACGACATAGCCAGCACGATATTTCGCGATATTGCACGATCAGAACGTAAACAAATACTGCACGCAATACCACATAACTTACTGAATCTAGTTTCCAATCTCGACCGTCCATCACCAGACCGATGGTCAAGCTGTCCGGTTACACCAGCTTCGTTCTTCTAGAGACCGGAGCCGTTGATCATGGTCCTCGCTTCGTCAGCCAGGTTTCGAGAGCGTTCGTCGCGCCTTCGCAAACCCGCGGTCCGTCGCGATGAACCGCTCCAGCATGGGAACCACCAGCCTCTTGGCTTCGATCGGCCCGTGCCCTGCTTCCCGGCCAAGGACTTCACCATAGGCGATCAGGTCGCGATGCAACTGCGCCGGTAGTTCCACGGACAGCTTCACCGGCTTGTCGTCCGGGATGCGGCCGAGTTTCAGCTTGGTCATGTCAGCCTCCGGGTGGCGCGAAGACGAGGTCGCGCGTGACGATCACACGGACGGGGAAGCCCGGCCGAATGGTGAGGGTCGGTGCGACCTCCAGCTGGCGCTGAACGATGCGCTGCCCGGCCTCGTTGATCGTATCCAGGGCCCCGTCACGGAGAGCACGGGCGAGGCGGTCTTCGTCGTCGAGGGAGAGCTCCGCGCCAACGGCGAGCAGGGTCGAAAGCCCCGCCGCGCGCAGGATGCTGGCCCAGTGATTGTCGACGCGGTCCTCGAGACCGGCATAGCCCGCGGCATCCGCCCCGGGCTGGCGTTCGAGGACGAGGGAGCGCCCATCCGGGAAGATCAGCCGCGTCCAGACCAGGAGCACGCGGCGCTGGCCGACAGTGACGCTGTCGTCGTAGGCGCCGATCAGGCGGGTGCCTTGCGGGATCAGGAGCAGGCTGCCGGTCGGGCTGTCATAGACGTTCTGGATGACCTGCGCGGTGATCTGACCTGGCAGGTCGGAGCGAATGCCGGTGATCAGCGCGGCCGGGATGACGGAGCCGGCCTGCAGGAGCCAGGGCGACGCCGGGGACTGCATGCGGTCGGGCGCGACCGTTCCGCGGTCGGTCGCCGCGGTCAGAAAGGCCTGGCGTGGATCGGTTTCCGGGGTAGCGGCCAAACCGCCTCCGGGCGCCGCAGCCGGCATCTGGAACCCGGTGGACGCGGGCGCTCCGGGCCGCGTCTGGAAGAACAGGTCACTCACGCGGGCCGCTTCCCGTTCCGCAAGCCGTTGCTGCTCCGCCGGGTCCATGGTCGGGGGCGCGAGGCTTGGAGCCGCGATGGGCTGTCCCCGTTGCTGCGCGTCGAGAATGCCACCACCGAGATCGCCTGGCAGGGGAGGTCCCAGCCGCGGGATTGCATCGTAGCTGCCAGGCAGATCGCGGAGGCCATCGGCGGGCTGGCGGCGATCCGTGGTGATCAGCTCCTCCGGCGCAGCGGTCCGGTCCGGGCGTTGCAGGCCGTAGATTAGCGCCGCACTGATGCCGAGGCCCGCAATGATGCCGAG
>NZ_DAIUBO010000085.1:0-15090 GCF_036846665.1 Amaricoccus sp.
GGTTCTTCACCGCGCGCAGGATGCGGAACTGGTGGCCGCGCTCGCCCTCGAAATAGAGCACGGTGTCGACCATGTGCTCGACCACGCGGGGGCCGGCGATCTGGCCCTCCTTGGTGACGTGGCCGACCAGGATGACAGCGGTGCCGCGGCGCTTGGCGAAGGTGACGAGCTCGTGGGCCGAGGCCCGGACCTGCGCCACCGAGCCCGGCGCGCTGTCGACGTGGTCCGACCACATGGTCTGGATCGAGTCGATCACCGCGAGATCCGGGCGCTCGGCCTCCAGCGTGGTGAGGATGTCGCGCAGGTTGGTCTCTGCGGCGAGCCGGAGCGGCGCGTCGGCGAGCCCCAGCCGCGCGGCGCGCATCCGGATCTGCGCCGCCGCCTCCTCGCCCGAGACATAGATCGAGGCCGCGCCCGAGCGCGCGAACTGCGCGGTGGCCTGGAGGAGCAGCGTCGACTTGCCGATGCCCGGGTCGCCGCCCACGAGCACGGCCGAGGCCGGGACCAGCCCGCCGCCCAGCACCCGGTCGAGCTCGCCGATGCCGCTCAGCCGGCGCTCGAGCGGGGCGTCGGCCGCCGCCAGATCGCTCAGTTCGATCCGCCGGCCGCGACCGGTCCCGAGCGCGCGGCCCGCCGGACCGGCGGCGCCGTCCGCCTCCTCGGCGATGGAGTTCCAGGCGCCGCAGGCGTCGCAACGTCCGGCCCATTTGGCATGGGTCGCGCCGCATTCGGTGCAGGTAAAGGCGGGGCGGCGGGTCATTGCGCGCTTGGTCCGGCTGCGAGAGTCACGCAACCCCTCTGACAGAAAGCGCCGCGCTCCGCCATGCCCCGGCATCCGACACCCCTTGCGTGTGGTGAGGAATGGGGATATCCGTCGCCCGATATGTTATATCATAACATATCGGGCGACGGACCATACCCGCCGTCGATCGGAACGGAAGCAGGAGGGACACGAAGGTGACAATCAGACATATCGGCGCGCTCGCGCTCGGATCGGTGCTGCTTTTCGGCGCACCGGCGCTGGCGGAGACCGGCGCGGAGGCGGGCGGGACGGGCGCACACAGCCACGAGCACGGCCAGGCGCAGGACGACGTCTACAGGGGATATTTCGAGGATGCCCAGGTTGCGGACCGGGCGCTGTCGGATTGGGAGGGCGACTGGCAGTCGGTCTATCCCTATCTGATGGACGGGAGCCTCGACGGCGTCATGGAGCACAAGGCCGAGCATGGCGACAGGACCGCCGCCGAGTACCGCGCCTACTACGAGAAGGGTTACGCGACCGACGTCGAGCGCATCGTCATCGACGGAGACACGGTCGCCTTCTACCGGGGCGGCGAAGCGGTCGAGGGCCAATATGCCGCGGACGGCTACGAGATCCTGACCTACGAAGCGGGCAACCGGGGGGTCCGCTTCGTCTTCGGGAAGACCGGCGGCGACGAGGCCGCACCGGCGTTCATCCAGTTCAGCGACCATCGGATCGCGCCGGAGAAGGCCCGCCATTTTCACCTCTATTGGGGCGACGACCGCGCGGCGCTTCTCCGGGAACTGACCAACTGGCCGACCTATTATCCGGCGGCGCTGAGCGCGGAAGAGATCGTCCGCGAGATGGAAGCGCACTGACAGGCCTCCCTCGGCGGGCGCCGGGTCGGGCACCCGCCCTTTCCGCGTCGGGGGGCGGTCATCGGACGGTCTCGATCGGACCTTCCGCGCGGCCGTGGATGAATTGCTGCAGATAGGGGTCGCCGCTCGTCTCCATGCCCGCCACCGGCCCCTGCCAGCGGATCACACCGCCGTGCAGCATGGCGACCTCGTCGGCGACGCTGTGCACGGTGGTCATGTCGTGGGTGATGGTGATGGCGGTTGCGCCCATCTCGGTGACGAGCTCGCGGATCAGCTCGTTGATCACCCCGGCCATGATCGGGTCGAGGCCCGACGTCGGCTCGTCGAAGAAGATCACCTCCGGGTCGGTGGCGATGGCGCGGGCGAGGCCCACGCGCTTCTGCATGCCGCCCGAGAGCTCGGCGGGATAGAGGTCGGCCGTCTCCGGGCCGAGTCCGACGCGCCGGAGCTTCCCGATGGCGAGATCGCGGGCGTCGCGGCGGGACATCGGCTGGCGGCCGTGGCGCAGGCGGAAAGCGACGTTGTGCCAGACCGGCAGGCTGTCGAAGAGCGCGCCGCCCTGGAAGAGCATGCCGAAATGGCGCAGGAAGGCGCGGCGGTCGATCTTCTCGATCTCCGTGCCGTCGATGCGGATGCTTCCCCTGTCCGCCCGCTCGATGCCGAGGATGCATTTCAGCGTGACCGACTTGCCGGTGCCCGAGCCGCCGATGATCACGAGGCTCCGGCCCGGCGCCACCGAAAGCGACACGCCGGCCAGAACCGTCTTCTCGCCGAAGGTCTTCCAGACGTCCTGAAGCGCGATCTTCGGCGTCGGCGCCATCAAAAGAAGGCTTCCGTCAGCAGGTAATTGGCCGCGAGGATCAGGATCGAGGCGGAGACGACGGCATTGGTCGTCGCCTGGCCGACCCCGCGCGCGCCGCGGCCCGAGTTGTAGCCGTGGTAGCAGCCCATCAGCGCCAGCAGGAAGCCGAAGACCGCCGCCTTGACCAGGCCGGAGGTCACGTCGGCGGGTTCGAGGAAATCGAGCGTGTTCTTGATATAGGCGCCGGGATCGAAGCCGAGCCGGCCGATGCCGACGAGATAGCCGCCGAGCACGCCGATGATGTCGCCGATGGCCACCAGTACCGGCAGCGCCAGGGTCGCCGCAACGACGCGCGGCACGATCAGATACTTGAAGGGATTGGTCGAAAGCGTCGTCAGCGCGTCGATCTGCTCGGTCACGCGCATGGTGCCGAGCTCCGCGGCGATGGAGGAGGAGACGCGGCCGGCGACCATCAGCCCGCCGAGCACGGGCCCGAGTTCGCGCACGATGCCGATGGCCACGATCGAGGGCACCACCGTCTCGGCGCTGAACCGCACGCCGCCGGCATAGATCTGCAGCGCCAGCGCGGCGCCGGTGAAGAGCGTCGTCATGCCCACGACCGGCAGCGAGAAATAGCCGATGCGCAGCAGCTGATGCCCGAGTTCCACGGGATAGAAGGGCGGGCGCAGCACGTGGGAGAGCGTCTCGGCGGTGAAGATCGCCAGCCGCCCGACCACCCCGAGCAGGCCCAGGGTCGACCGGCCGATCGAGGCGAGGAAGAGCGGAACGAAGGCTAGGGGGTTCATTCAGGGTCCGGGACGGGCGCGGACGACTTGTAGACGCGTTCGTAGCGGGCGCCAAGGCTGGTCAGGATCTCGTAGCCGATCGTGCCGGCCGCCGCCGCCAGATGGTTGACGGTCTGGTGCTCGTTGAGGATCTCGAGCCGCTCCGGCACTTCCGGCAGGTCGGTCACGTCGACGGTCAGGAGATCCATCGAGACGCGGCCGATCATCGGGCAGGCATGCCGCCCCGCGAAGAGTCGGACCTCGCCGAAGCCCAGGTTGCGCAGCAGCCCGTCGGCATAGCCGGCCGCGAGCGTGGCCACCCGCGTGGGGCGCTCGGCGCGCCAGGCGCCGCCGTAGCCGACGACCTCGCCCGGGCCCACGTCGCGCACTTGGATCACCGGCAGCGCGAGGCGGAGCACGGGCCGCGCCGCCGCGAAGGGATGGCCGCCGTAAAGACCGACGCCGGCCCGGGTCAGCTCGAAGTGGAAATCCGGGCCGAGCAGGATGCCGCCGGTGGCCGCGAGGCTCCGGCGCGCCGTCGGCACCGCGCGGGCGATTGCGGCGAAGGCTTCGTGCTGCACCGCGTTGAGGGGATGGCCGGGCGCATCGGCGCAGGCGAGATGGCTGAAGACCAGCGTCGGCCGGATCGCCTGGAGGAGGGAGGCGACATCGGCCAGCTCCGCGGCTTCGAGGCCAAGGCGGTTCATGCCGCTGTCGATCTGGATCGCAGCCTCGGCTCCCGGAAATTCTCGTACAAATTCACGAATTTGCGAGGCGCTATTCAGGCATGGGATCAGATCGTGCTCGCGCAGGAGCGGCGCATCGCCCGGCATCGGGCCGGAGAGGATGAAGATCTCGGGGCCGCTGCCGATCGCGCGTCGCAGCGCCACGCCCTCTTCCGCCAGCGCGACGAAGAAGCTGCGCACGCCGGCGGCCCGCAGCGCCGGACCGACCCGATCCGCGCCGAGCCCGTAGGCATCGGCCTTGAGCACGGCGGCCGTCGCCACATGCGCCGGCGAGAGCGCGTCGAGCGCGCGCCAGTTCGCGGTGATCGCGTCGAGATCGATCGTGAGCAGGGCGCGCGCTATGGTGGCTCTCCTCGAAGGACCGCCGCAACTGACCCGACAAGCGGCTGCGGGTCAAGTCTACCGAACTGGCCGTAGCCGTCCGGCGCAATGCGTGTATGGTCGCGGACGAATCCGGAGGCGAGGCGGCCATGAGCATGACCGACGAGATCGAAAAGGAACCGGAAGCGCAGGCGGACACGCTGTCGCGCGAGACGGTGGAGACGATTCTCGCCGCCGTCGAGGCGGGCGACCACGACGCGCTGCTCGATGCGCTGGAGCCGCTGCACGCGGCCGACATCGCCGACCTACTCGAACAGATCAGCCGCAGCGAGCGCCGGGCGCTGATCACGCTCTGGGGCGTCAAGCTCGACGGCGCCGTGCTCTCGGAGCTCGAAGAGGGCGTGCGCGACGAGATCCTCGCCGAGCTGCCCGACGCGATCCTCGCCGCGGCGGTGCAGGATCTGGAAACCGACGACGTCGTCTATCTCACCGAGGACATGGACGAGCCGCAGCAGGAACGCATCCTGCGCGCGCTCGATGCCGCCGATCGCGTGGCGGTGGAGCAGTCGCTGCAATACGAGGAGGACAGCGCCGGCCGCCTGATGCAGCGCGAGGTGGTGGTCGCCCCGGAGCACTGGACCGTCGGCGATTCGATCGACTTCATGCGTGCCGAGGAATGGCTGCCGGACAGTTTCTACGACCTCATCATCGTCGATCCGCAGATGCATCCCACGGGCATCGTCTCGCTCGGCCGGCTGATGGGATCGGGTCGCGCGACGAAGCTCAAGGATCTGATGAACGAGGATTTCCGCACCCTGCGGGTCGACCAGCCGCAGGACGACGTCGCCTATGTCTTCAACAAGTACCACCTGATCTCGGCGCCTGTGGTCGACGAGAACGGCCGCCTGGTCGGCGTGATCACCATCGACGATGCGATGGAGGTGCTGGAGGAGGAGACCGAGCAGGACATGCGGCTGCTCGCCGGCGTCGGCGACGAGGAGCTTTCCGACGGGGTCGCGGTGATCGCGCGCTCGCGCTTCGTCTGGCTCACGGTCAATCTCGGCACGGCGATCCTCGCCTCGGCGGTGATCGCGATGTTCACCTCGACGATCGAGGCGGTGGTGGCGCTGGCGGTGCTCATGCCGATCGTGGCCTCCATGGGCGGCAACGCCGGGACGCAGACGCTCACCGTCGCGGTTCGGGCGCTGGCCACGCGCAACCTGACCTCCTCCAACATGGGGCGCTTCATCGGGCGCGAGGGCTTCGTCGGCCTGATCAACGGGCTGGGCTTCGCCCTGCTGATCGGGCTTCTCGCCGGGCTCTTCTATGCGGATGCGACGCTCGGGCTGGTGATCGGCGTCGCCATGATCGGCAACATGGTGGTCGCGGGCTTCGCCGGGGTACTTGTGCCGATCGCCCTCGACCGGCTCGGTGCCGATCCCGCCCTCGCCTCGGGCACCTTCGTGACCACGATCACCGATGTCTTCGGCTTCTTCGCCTTCCTCGGCCTCGCGGGTGCGATGCTGCTGTGAAATGCGCCGCGTCACGCCTGCTCGAAGCGCCCGCTCGTATGGCAAAAAAACAACGCAATAACAGAATGTTACGCTAGGTCCCACTGCGGGACGCCATCCCGGGCCGGCGCATCGAAACGATCGGGCGGGGTGCCAATGAATGGCGCGCAGCGGATCTGCGACGGCGGCAACAGCATGCGCCGCGGCCTGCAGGTCAGGCGACGAAGACCGCGATCCAGACGGCCGCGAGCGCCAGGCAGGCGAGTGCGACCGGCAGGCCAGCCCGCGCGAATTCGCCGAATCCGATCGGGACGCCCTGCTTCGCCGCCTGCTCGACCACGATGATCCCGGCGAGGCTGCCGAAGACGATCAGGTTGCTCGAGAAGCCGGTCCCGAGCGCGAGCGCGGCCCCGAGGGCCTCGGGGTCGCCGCCCGCATGCAGGAAGGGCACGAGCAGCATCACCGCGGGATTGTTGCCCACCACGTTGCTCAGCGCCGAGACCACCAGGAGCAGCGGCAGCGGCGCGTGCAGATCGATCCCCGCGCCGCGCAGCCCGGCGAGAACCTGCTGCGGCAGCCCGGTCGCGGCCATCGCGGCATTGACCACGAAGAGGCCCATCAGCATCAGCAGCAGGTTGCCGTCCACATGCCCGAGCATGTCGGTCGAGGCGATCCTGCGGTTGACGAGCAGGAGGCTCGCCCCGGTCAGCGCGATCAGCTCCCGCGGCCAGTCGCTCAGCACGAAGGCGGCGACCACGCCGAGCGTCACCGCGGCGGCCTTCGCGGTCTCGACGCGGTCGAAGGTGGCGGGCGGGAGCGGCGCCGCGCTGCCGCGCGGCTCCTCCAGCTGCCACCGGCCGCGATAGAGGAACGCGAGCACCGCCCAGACGACCGGCAGCGACAGGACCGCCGGCACGAGGGCCGCGCGCAGATAGCCGTTGAAGGAAAGCCCGAGCCCCTGTGCCGCGATCATGTTCTGCGGGCTGCCGATGATCGTGGCGGCCGAGCCGGTATTGGCGGCGAAGCAGAAGGCGAGCAGGAACGGCACCGGGTTGAGCCCGCGCGCCAGGGTGATCGAGACGAGCAGCGGCGTCATGGCGACCACGACGACATCGTTGGTGAGAAGCGCCGAGAGCCCGCCGGAAACGAGGACGAGGATCGCGAGCAGCGCCGGCGGGCTGACCTCGAGCGCGCCCACCCGCCGGGCCGTCCAGTCGTAGAACCCGGAAACGGCGAAGGCCGAGGAGACCACCATCAGCCCGAAGAGCATTCCGATGGTCCGGTAGTCGATCGCCATCCAGGCGTCGGCGGGCGTGATCCGTCCCGCCGCCATCAGCACCAGCGCCCCGACGATCGCCGCCCCCGTGCGGTCGACGTTGAAGCCCGGCAGATGCCCCAGTCCCATCGCGAGATAGACGAGCAGGAAGACGAGGAGGGTCAGGTCCAAGGGCGGCCCTCCCGGCCCGGGGCGCGGACGGGCGCCAAGCTCAGCCCCGGCCCGTTCCCGCGGGCTCGCCCGAGGGGCGCGCGACCGTCGAATGGTGCTTGCCGCGCATCCTGCCGAAATCGACCGTCGGCTCCAGGTCGAGATCCCCGCGCGCGGTGACGGCCTGCGAGCGAACGCGCCTGCAGCCCGCGCCTTGGTCGGACCGACGCCTGCGCCCGGCGATGCTCCCTTGGCGGCAAGGCGCGACGATGGGCTTCCTGCGATGGTCCATGCGCTCCTCGCGGCAAGGGGCCGGCTTCAGAAGAACGCCTGCAGCCCGGTCTGGGCCCGGCCGAGGATCAGCGCGTGGATGTCGTGGGTGCCCTCGTAGGTGTTCACCGCCTCGAGGTTCATCACGTGCCGGATGACGCCGTATTCGTCCGAGATGCCGTTGCCGCCGTGCATGTCGCGGGAGATCCGCGCGATGTCGAGCGCCTTGCCGCAATTGTTGCGCTTGCAGAGGCTGATCAGCTCCGGCGCGGCGCGGCCCTCGTCGAAGAGGCGGCCGAGGCGGAGCGCGCCCTGCAGTCCGAGCGCGATCTCGGTCTGCATGTCGGCGAGCTTGCGCTGGACGAGCTGCGTCTGGGCCAGCGGCCGGCCGAACTGCCTGCGGTCGAGCGTATAGGCCCGCGCCGCATGCCAGCAGAATTCGGCGGCGCCCATGACGCCCCAGGCGATGCCGTAGCGGGCGCGGTTTAGGCAGCCGAAGGGGCCGGCGAGGCCTTCGGCATGGGGCAGCAGGCCGCTCTCGGGGACGAAGACCTCCTCCATGACGATCATGCCGGTGGTCGAGGCGCGCAGGGAGAACTTCCCTTCGATCTTCGGTGTTTGCAGGCCCTTCATGCCGCGTTCGAGAATGAAGCCGCGGATCCTGCCGCCGTGGGATTCGGATTTCGCCCAGACGATCAGCACGTCGGCGACGGGCGCGTTGGTGATCCAGGTTTTGGTGCCGGTGAGGACATAGCCGCCGTCCGCGGGACGGGCGCGGGTGGTCATGGCGCCGGGGTCGGAGCCGGCGTCGGGCTCGGTCAGGCCGAAGGCGCCGATCGAGGTGCCGCCGGCGAGCCCGGGCAGATAGCGGGCGCGCTGCTCGTCGGTGCCATAGGCGAAGATCGGGTGCATCACCAGCGACGACTGGACCGACATGGCCGAGCGATAGCCGCTGTCGACGCGCTCGATCTCCCGCGCGATCAGGCCATAGGCGACATAGCCGGCGCCGGCGCCGCCGAATTCCTCGGGGATCGTGGCACCGAGCAGGCCCATTTCCCCCAGTTCCGTCATGATGTCGCGGTCGAACCTTTCCGTCCGGTTCGCCTCCCTCACCCGGCTCGCCAGCCGGTCCTGGGCATAGGCGCGGGCGGCGTCGCGGATCATGCGCTCCTCGGCGGTGAGTTGGTCCTCCAGGGCGAAGGGGTCGTTCCAGGCGAAGGCGGTCGGCCTGGCGCGGGCGGTTTCGGGCGCGTTCGTCTCGGGCATCTAGGCCTCCGGGGTCGGCGGCGAGCCTAGGCCGGGAGGTGGCGCCCGGCAAGCGCGACGGCGCCGCGGGCCGATGCACGCGCCAGGCAGGGGAGGGGTTTCGGAAGGGCCGCGAGGGGGCCGGGTCCCGGCCGCCGGCGGGATGCGCATTGCATGGCGACCCGCGGCGCGGCACTGTGGCGAAAACCGGAGGGAAGATCTTGATCTGCGTGTTCGTCCAGCTGCGTTGCAGCCCCGGCCGCACCTACGAGGTGGCCGATGCGATCTATGACCGGGAATTCGTCTCGGAGCTCTATTCGACCTCCGGCGAATACGACCTCCTGATGAAGGTCTATATCCCCGAGGGCCAGGACATCGGCCATTTCGTCAACGAGCGCATCCGCGACATCCCGCATGTGGACCGCAGCCTGACCACGCTGACCTTCAAGGCCTTCTGATGATCGCCGACTGGGATGACGCCTATGCCAACGGCGCGCACATCCCCGGCGGCGCGGACTGGCCCGACCTCGAGGCGCCGCGGCGCTATCGGGCGGCCTTCGCGCCGGGCCGCCTGCGAGAGGGCATCGCCTACGGCCGCCATCCACGCGACCGGATCGACCTCTTCCTGCCCGAGGGCCGGCCCGAGGGGCTCGTGATCTTCGTGCATGGCGGCTATTGGTGCGAGTTCGACCGCGGCGCCTGGTCGCACTACGCCGCGGGTGCGCTGGCGCGCGGCTGGGCGGTGGCGATGCCGGGATATGCCCTGGCGCCGGAGGTGCGGATCGCCGCGATCACCCGCAGCATCGGGGCGGCGGTCCTGCGGGCGGCCGATCTGGTCGCGGGGCCGATCGTGCTGGCAGGGCATTCGGCAGGCGGGCATCTGGTGACGCGGCAGGTCTGCGCCGACAGCAGCCTGACCGGCGAGGTGCTGGAGCGGCTCCGGCGGGTGGTCTCGATCAGCGGCCTGCACGACCTGCGGCCGCTGCTGGCGACGAAGCTGAACTCGGCGCTCCGGCTTGACCGGGCGCAGGCGGCGGCGGAGAGCCCGGCGCTGCTCTGGCCCTTGCCGGGCGTGTCGGTGCATGCCTGGGTCGGCGACGCGGAGCGGCCGGAATTCGTGCGGCAGACGACGCTGCTCGCCAATGTCTGGACCGGGCTCGGGGCCGAGATGGCGCAGACGATCGCGGCCGGGCACCATCATTTCAGCGTGATCGATCCGCTGACCGATCCGGAGTCGGATCTGGTCGCGGCGCTGCTCGGAGACTGAGGGGCGAGGGATGCGGAGCGAGGCACGGGTCGTCGTCATCGGGGGTGGGGTGGTCGGGTGCTCGGTGCTCTACCATCTGGCACGTGCCGGCTGGAGCGACGTGATGCTGATCGAGCGCTCGGAGCTGACCAGCGGCTCGTCCTGGCATGCGGCGGGCGGGTTCCATACCCTGAACGGCGATCCCAACGTGGCCAAGCTGCAGGCCTATACCGTCTCGCTCTACCGCGAGTTGGAGGAATTGTCGGGTCAGTCCTGCGGGCTGCACCTGACCGGCGGCGTGATGATGGCCGACAGCGCCGAGCGCATGGACTTCCTGCGGCTCACCCATGCCAAGGGCCGCTGCCTCGGCATGGAAACCGAGATCATCACGCCCTCGGAAGCCCGGGCGATGTTCCCGCTGATGGACGAGACGAACTTCGTCGGCGCGCTCTGGGATCCGGTGGAGGGCCATCTCGATCCCTCGGGCACGACCCATGCCTACGCGAAGGCGGCGCAGAAGCTGGGCGCGGAGATCGTGCTGCGCAACCGCGTGGTCGAGCTGACGCAAGCCTCCGACGGCATGTGGAACGTGGTCACCGAGGCCGGAACCCTGCGCGCCGAGCATGTGGTGAACGCCGGTGGCTTGTGGGCGCGCGAGGTCGGGCGCATGGCGGGGCTCGAATTGCCGGTGCTCGCCATGGAGCACATGTACCTGCTGACCGAGCCGATGCCGGAGGTGGTGGAATACAACCGCACCACCGGGCGCGAGCTGGTGGGCGTGATCGACTTCAAGGGCGAGATCTACACCCGCCAGGAGCGCGACGGCATCCTGCTCGGCACCTACGAGAAGGCGGCGGTGCCCTGGTCGCCGCTGGCGACGCCCTGGGACTTCGGCCACGAGCTGCTGGCGCCCGATCTCGACCGCATCGCGCCGAGCCTCGAGGTCGGGTTCCGGCATTTCCCGGCGCTGGAGAACGCCGGCATCAAGCAGGTGATCAACGGCCCCTTCACCTTCGCCCCCGACGGCAACCCGCTGGTCGGGCCGGTGCAGGGGCTGACCAACTTCTGGACCGCCTGCGCGGTGATGGCGGGCTTCAGCCAGGGCGGCGGGGTGGGCCTCGCGCTGGCGAACTGGATGACCGAGGGCGATCCCGGCCACGACGTCTTCGGCATGGACGTGGCGCGGTTCGGCGACTGGACCACCCTGCGCTACACCAACGCCAAGGTGCGGGAGAACTACTCGCGGCGCTTCTCGATCCGCTTCCCCAACGAGGAGTTGCCGGCGGCGCGCCCCGCCCAGACGACGCCGCTCTACGACGTGATGACGCGCGACAACAATGCGGTCATGGGCGTGACCTGGGGGCTGGAGGTGCCGCTCTGGTTCGCGCCGCAGGGCGAGGCGCCGCGGGACGAGCTTTCCTTCCACCGGTCCAACGATTTCAGCCAAGTGGCGGCGGAGGTTCGTGCGGTGCGCGAGCGTGTCGGCGTGACCGAGATCGCCAATTTCGCCAAATACGTTGTGACCGGGCCGGGAGCGGAGGCCTGGCTCAACCATCTGCTGACCAACTCGATGCCGCGGGTCGGACGGCTGGCGCTGAGCCCGATGCTGAACGAGGCCGGCAAGCTGATCGGCGATTTCACCGTGGCGCATTCGGGCCCCGACCGCTTCGTGATCTGGGGGTCCTCGGGGGCGCAGATCTACCACATGCGCTGGTTCGAGCGACATCTGCCGGAGGACGGGTCGGCGCGGATCGAGCGGCTGGGACAGCGGCTGATGGGGCTGATGATCGCCGGGCCGCGGTCGCGCGAGCTGCTGGCGGCGCTGGTGGACGCGGATGTCTCGGGGGCAGCGTTCCGCTTCATGGATCACCGCGCCATGGACGTGGCCGGCTGCCCGGCGCTGGTCAACCGGATCAGCTATACCGGGGATCTGGGCTACGAGATCTGGGTGGAGCCCTGCTACCTGCGGACGCTCTACATGGCGGTGAAGGCGGCGGGCGCGCCGCTCGGGCTGGCGGATTTCGGGATGCGGGCGCTGCTCTCCATGCGGCTGGAGAAGAACTGGCCCACATGGTTCGCCGAGCTTCGGCCGATCTACGGCGCCGAGGAGGGGGCGATGGAGCGCTTCGTCGACCTGCGCAAGCCCGGGTTCATCGGGCGCGCGGCGGCGGCGCGGGAGCGGGAGGCGGGGCCGCGGCTGCGGCGGGTCAGCCTCGTGATCGACACCGTGGACGCCGACGTGATGGCCGACGAGCCGGTCTGGGCCCGGGTGGCCGAGGATTTCGGCAGTATCGCGCCGCCGCACGGCTATGGCGCGCCGCGCTTCGATGCGAGCGGTGCTGCGACGCCAAAGCCCGACGGACGGGTGGACGGCGACTGGCGGGTGGTGGGCTGGGTGACCTCGGGCGGCTACGGGCATCACGTCGGGCTGTCGCTGGCGCAGGGCTATGTGCCGGCGGCGCTGGCGGGGCGTACCGAGCCGGGGCTCTTCGAGGTGGAGATCCTCGGGCGGCGCCGGCCGGCGCTGATCGCGCTCGAGCCGCCCTTCGATCCGGAGGGCGCGCGGATGCGGGGGTGAGGCCCGGCAGCGGGCAGGGGAGGCGAGCGTGGGAGGAACCGAAGCCGAGGCGATCGCCGAGCGGGACTATATCGACGCGCAATGCGATTCGACCGCATGGAAGGCGTTCCGCTTCCGTGACGGCGACATCGTCGTGGCCTCGCCGGCCAAGGCCGGCACGACCTGGACGCTGGCGATCCTGGTGCAGCTGATCCACGGCGCGCCCGAGGCGCCGCGGGTCGGCAACATCTGCCGCTGGATCGACTTCACCCTTTACCGTGAGGGCAGGATGGAGGCGGTCGAGGCGCAGACGCATCGCCGGGTGATGAAGTCGCATCTTCCGGCCTATGCCCTGCCGATCTCGCCGCGTGCGAAATACATCTACGTGGCGCGGGACGGGCGGGACGTGGCCTGGAGCGAGCACAACCATCTCTTCAAGTCGGAGGACGCGCTCTTCGACGCCCTGAACGCGGTGCGCCCCGCGGGGACGCCGGAGATCCGCCGGCCTTCGGCGGACGTGCACGAATATTATCGCGCCTGGATGGCGGGGCGGAGCAGCATGGGGCAGTTCTGGGAGCACGTTCGCAGCTGGTGGCCGCTGAGGCACCGGGAGAACGTCTATCTGCTGAACTACCAGAACCTGACGGATGATCTGGAGGGCCGGATGGCGGCGCTCGCGGCCTGGCTCGGGATCGCGCTCGACGAGGGGACCATGGCGCGGGCGGTGCGGCATGCGGGCTTTGCGCATATGAAGGCCAGGGCCGATGCGATGTTTCCCGAGATGCCCATGGTGGGCGGTGCCCGGAGCTTCATCAACCGCGGCAGCAACGGGCGCTGGCGCGAGGTGCTGAGCCCGGCGGAGGTCGCCGAATACGAGGCGCGCGCGATCGAGGAACTCGGACCCGATTGTGCGCGCTGGCTGGCGACCGGCCGGTTCTGAGGCAATCTCCGTCCGATCGGCTTCGGACCGCTGACATCGCACTTGTCCCGGCGCGGCGACCGATCTCGTGCCCTGGGGGCGCCGGCCGGGGGCGTTTCACGATGATACGCTATTTAACCAATTGATATTGAATGCATTCTCTCTAGACAGGCCGGATGACGGCCTCGCTCCGGCGCGCGGCGGACCGCCTCGAAATTGCCGTTTCGGACCGGTCGTCGTCCGATCCGTCCGACCGGAGATCGGATGGGACCGTTCATTGTCGCAACGCTCGGGAGGCACGGGCGGGCGCAGCCCTCATCTCGCTGCGAGGTGGCGGTCCCGGGAACGGCGGGTTTCGGAGGCGATCTTCCCGACCCGAGGCCCGGATCGGCCCCGAGGCCGCCGGCGGATGCGAGGAAGGCGGCGATCTCGGCCAGGCGCAAGGGCAAGCCTGCGGGGGATCCGGTTGCGATCCCGGTCGTCGCCTCGCGCACCGGGGTGAAGCCGCTTCGGCGGCGGGCGCGCTGGCATTTTCTGCTGCGCCCGCGGCGGGGTTCGGTCTAGATTTCCACCCGAGGACGCGTTGCGCGGGGAGTGACGATGCGGGTGGCGGGCGGGATTGCGGTGGGGCTGGCCCTGTTTCTGGCGGCGAATTGCGCCGGGACGGGCGGGACGGGCAGCGGCGATCCGGCAGCGATCGGCGCCTCGGTGCTCGCGGCCGATCCCGGGGCGGCCACGACGCTGGCCGCCGAATTCGAGACCCTGGCCTTCGGCGGATCCGGGAGACTGGCGCGCCTGGCCGCGCCGGTGATCGTCAATGTCGCGCCCTCGACGGCGGAGGCGAGTTCGCGCGAGACGGCGCTGGTTGCCGGGCTGGTCGACAGCCTGAGCGGCGGGGCCGGGATCGCGGTGGCGCTCTCGGACGAGAGCATGTTCACCGCGCTCGATGCCGGCCGGGCGCGCTCGGCCTTCCTCGTGACCTTCATCGAGCCCGATGCCATCCCCTCGCTCGCGGCGCAACTCGTCGGGACGGGAATCTCGGCATCGCTCGTGGCGGGGCTCACTTCCTCGCTGAGCGGATCCGGCTGCGCGGCGCTGGAATTCGCCGCGGGCGGGCGGCCGGGGGTGATCCTGATCAATGTCGACACCGCGCTCGACGCCGCTCGTCAGACCCGGTGCGTGGCGCGCGAATTCGCCTCCAACCTCGGGCTGCCGGGCAGGCTGGACCGGCCGGGCAGCGTCTTCGGCCCGTCGGTGCCGGCCGCGGGATTCGCCGCCCGCGACCTGGTGCTGCTGCGGATGCTCCACGATCCGCGGCTCCGGAACGGCATGGGCGCGGCCGAGGCGCGGCCGCTGCTGCCGGCCGTGGCGGCGGCGGCGCTGGCGCCCTAGGTTTTTCATCCCACGGTTTGATGGTGCGATCCTTTCTCGGGAATGGATGGGAGCACTATGGGACAGGTTCGTCACGGGAGCGCCCCCAGGCGGGCGATGCCCTCATTTTGCTGCGGGACGGTCGTACCGGGAACATTGGCTCGAAATGTGGTCACCACGGCGCCGCCGGCGGGCGGGGTTGCGCAGGCCGCACACCTGCCTGTATCCCGGCGCGCAATCCGGCGGGGCCCGCCGGGAAGCCTTTTGGAGG
>NZ_DAIUBO010000086.1:0-15049 GCF_036846665.1 Amaricoccus sp.
GATTGACCGCTCCCGCCTCCCGGCCTAACTAGGACCTCCGAAAGCCTCCCCGGACCTGCAGATGACCGCCATTCCCGCCTCGCCCCGGTGCTTCCAGGATGTGATCCTGCGGCTTCAGGCCTATTGGGCCGCGCAAGGCTGCGCGATGCTGCAGCCCTATGACATGGAGGTGGGCGCGGGAACCTTTCACCCCGCCACGACGCTTCGCGCGCTGGGGCCGAGGGCCTGGGCGGCGGCCTATGTCCAGCCGTCGCGCCGGCCGACGGACGGGCGCTACGGGGAGAACCCCAACCGGCTCCAGCATTATTACCAGTATCAGGTGCTGATCAAACCCTCGCCGCCGGATCTCCAGGACCTCTACCTCGGCTCGCTCGCCGCCATCGGCATCGACGCGGCGCTGCACGACATCCGCTTCGTGGAAGACGACTGGGAGAGCCCGACGCTCGGCGCCTGGGGGCTCGGCTGGGAGGTCTGGTGCGACGGCATGGAGGTGAGCCAGTTCACCTATTTCCAGCAGGTCGGCGGCCACGACTGCCGGCCGGTCTCGGGCGAGCTGACCTACGGGCTGGAGCGGCTGGCGATGTATGTGCTCGGCGTCGATCACGTCATGGACATGCCCTTCAACGATCCCGATGCGGCGATCCCGCTCACCTATGGCGACGTGTTCCGCGAGGCGGAGCGGGAGTTCTCGCGCTGGAACTTCGAGATTGCCGACACCGACGCGCTCCTGCGGCATTTCGAGGATGCCGAAGCGGAATGCGCGCGGATCCTCGCGGCGCCGGAAACCGATGGCGCGGGGCGGCGCATCGTCATGGCGCTGCCGGCCTACGACCAATGCATCAAGGCGAGCCATCTCTTCAACCTGCTCGATGCGCGCGGGGTGATCTCGGTCACCGAGCGGCAGGCCTATATCGGGCGGGTCCGGGCGCTGGCGCGGGCCTGTGCGGACGCCTTCGTCGCCGCCGAGGCCGTGGCGGCGTGAGGCGGATCCGCGGGGCCGCGGCATGAGCGGCCGGCGGCTGATGATCGCGCTTCTCGCCTTCGTGGCGGTCTTCGCGGCCGCGCTGGTCTGGTTCCAGTTCTTCGCCTATTACAGCCGCCACCGGGGCGACGCCGACCTCGAGCTCGGCGCCGCGACGGTCCGGCTGCGCGACCTCGACCAGATCGATGCGACGAGCTCGCCGCTCAAGCTCCGGGCCTGCTTCAATGCAGAAGCGGGCGCCTTCGACGACCTGCCGGCGGCAGCCGACCCGACGCCCCTCGTGGCCCCGCCCTGGTTCGGGTGCTTCGATGCAGGAGCGATCACCGCCGATCTCGCCGCCGGGCGGGCCACGGCGCATCTGGCCGCCGAGGACAGCCCCTCGGGCTTCGACCTGATCGTCGCGACCTATCCCGACGGCCGCGGCTTCATGTGGCGCCAGCTCAACGACCGCTTCGCGGAGTGACCGGCATCCCGGTTGCCAGAGCGGCGAGCTTCCCTATTGCCGGATCGTCCAACGTCCGACCTCGCAACGGAAATGCGTCCGGCCCAATGACCGCCGCGGGCCGGACGCCCGCGCTGGGCGCTTGTGCGGCGCGTCGGTTTCGTGATTAGAAATTAGGCATGGCCCGGCGCAGTCACAAACCCGATCTGAAGGCGATCCTCGACGACATCGCCGACCGCATGGCCGGCGAATCGGAGCGCGGCAAGGTCGCGGACTACATCCCCGAACTCGCCAAGGCGAACCTCAACCGCTTCGGCATCGCCGTGGTCCCGATCGGCGGCGCGCCGGTGGTCGCGGGCGACGCGGACGAGCCCTTCTCGGTCCAGAGCATCGTCAAGGTCTTCACGCTGACGCTGGCCCTCGAGCGGGCCGGCTCCGGCATCTGGGCCCGGGTCGGGCGCGAGCCCTCGGGCGATCCGTTCAACTCGATCGTGCAGCTCGAATACGAGCACGGCATCCCGCGCAACCCCTTCATCAATCCCGGCGCGATCGTCGTCGCCGACATCATCCTCGGCAAGCGCAAGCCGCAGGCGGCCATCGAGGAATTCGTCGGCCTCTGCCGGCGCTTCGCCTGCGACGAGAGCATCGGGATCGACGCCGATGTCGCGGCCTCCGAGATCGCCACCGGCGCGCGCAACCGGGCGCTTGCGCATTTCATGGCCGCCGAGGGCAATCTGAAGAACCCGGTCGAGGACGTGCTGGAGCTCTATTTCAACCAATGCGCCGTGGCGATGTCCTGCCGCCAGCTCGCGATGTCGGCGCGCTTCCTCGCCTCCGCCGGACGGCTCGAAGGCGACGACGATCCGATCATCACCGCCGAGCGGGCCCGGCGCATCGTCGCCCTGATGGTGACCTGCGGGCTCTACGACGCCTCGGGCGAATTCGCCTTCCGCGTCGGCATCCCGGCCAAGAGCGGGGTGGGGGGCGGCATCCTCGGCGTGGTGCCGGGCCGCGCCTCGATCGCCGCCTGGTGCCCCGGGCTCGACGAGAAGGGCAATTCGCTGCTCGCCACCCGCGCCTTCGAGGAACTCGCCCGCGCCACCGGCTGGTCGATCTTCGGCGTGCTCTGAATTCGGCCTTGACCTCCGCGGGCCCATCCGGTTTGCCCTGAGCCCCGCCCTCCCAGCGCCGGAAGCCCGATGCCCGATCTCCTGCTCGAACTGCTATCCGAGGAAATCCCGGCGCGCATGCAGGCGCGGGCGGCGGAGGACCTGCGGCGCCTGGTCACCGAGGGACTGGTCGAGCGCGGGCTGACCTACGCCCATGCGACGGCCTTCGTGACGCCGCGGCGGCTGGCGCTGGCGGTCGCGGGGCTCGCGGAGCGGTCGGCGGCTTTGCGCGAGGAGCGCAAGGGCCCGCGGGTGGATGCGCCCGAGAAGGCGCTCGAGGGCTTCCTGCGCTCCACCGGGCTGGCGCGGGAGGACCTCGAGATCCGCGACGACAGGAAGTCGCAGGTCTGGTTCGCCGTCACCGAACGCCCGGGCCGGGCAGCGGCGGCGATCGTGGCGGAGACGGTCGAGGCGGTGGTGCGCGGCTTCCCCTGGCCGAAATCCATGCGCTGGGGCGAGGGAGGCCTGCGCTGGGTGCGCCCGCTCCACGGCATCCTCTGCCAGCTCTCCACCGAGGCGGGCAGCGAGATCGTGCCGCTGGAGATCGAGGGGATCCGCGCCGGCGACACCACCCGCGGCCACCGCTTCATGGCGCCGGAGACCATTCGCGTCTCGGGCGTCGAGGATTACGCGGCGCGGCTCGAACGGGCGCGGGTGCTGCTCGACCCGGCGGAGCGCGCCGGGCGGATCCGCCACGACGCGAAGCAGCTCGCCTTCGCCCAAGGCCTGGAGGTGGTGGAGGACGAGGCGCTCCTCGCCGAGATCGCCGGGCTGGTGGAATGGCCCGTGGTGCTGATGGGACGCATCGGGGAGCGCTTCCTCGACCTGCCGCCGGAGGTGCTGCAGACCTCCATGAAGGCGCATCAGAAGTTCCTCTCGGTGCGCGACCCCAACTCGGCGCGCATCGTGGGCTACGTGGTGGTGGCCAACCGCGAGACCGCCGACGACGGCGCGACGATCCTCGCCGGCAACGCCCGGGTTCTGGCCGCGCGGCTCGCGGATGCGGCGTTCTTCTGGGAGAACGACCTGCGCATGCCGCCCGAGGCGATGGTGGCGAAGCTCGATGGCGTGACCTTCCACAATCGGCTCGGCTCCCAGGGCGAGCGCATCGCCCGCATTGCCGCCCTGGCGCGCGAGATCGCGCCGCTGGTCGGCGCCGACCCCGACCTCGCCGAGCGCGCGGCACGCCTCGCCAAGGCCGATCTCGCGAGCGAGATGGTCTACGAATTCCCCGAGCTGCAGGGGGTGATGGGGCGCTATTATGCCGAGCGGGCCGGGGAGGATCCTGCCGTCGCCGCCGCGGCGGAGGAGCATTACTCCCCGCTCGGACCGAACGATGCCGTCCCGAAGGCCTCGGTTTCGGTCGCCGTGGCGCTCGCCGATAAACTCGACACCTTGGCCGGGCATTGGTGGATCCCGGAAAAACCCACGGGTTCACGCGATCCCTTCGCTCTTCGACGTGCGGGGTTGGGAGCGATACGCCTGATCCTAGGCAACGATCTGCGGCTGAAATTGACCGAGCTTCTAATTGGTGTGATGGTCGCCAATATGCAGGCGTCCAAAGCAGCTGAGGCCATTTCGCGAGCCGGCCTACTTGATGAACTAGAGAAGAAGGGACTCCGCCAGGATGTCATTGACCGCGCTTTCGAGGAGTTCGCGTCGGAGAGCATCTCCGATTTTTCTGACGAGGAGATCCGTAACGGACTGTTGGAAGTCTATGATCTGATATTCTTTCTGACGGACCGCCTCAAGGTCCACCTCCGCGGCGAGGGCATCCGCCACGACGTGATCGACGCCGCCTTCCAGCTCGGCGGTCAGGACGACCTCATGCTTCTCGTCGCCCGTGTCCGTGCGCTCCAGGACTTCCTCGGGACCGAAGACGGCGCGAACCTGCTCGCCGGCTACAAGCGCGCCGTGAACATCCTGAGCCAGGAGGAGAAGAAGGACGGGGTGGAATATTCCCTCGACCCGCATCCGAGCCTCGCGGAGACCGATGCGGAGCGGGCGCTCTTCACCGCGCTCGATGCGGCCGAGGTCGCCATCGCTCCGGCGCTCGATGCCGAGGATTTCGCCGGCGCCATGACCGCGCTCGCCGGGCTGCGCGGGCCGATCGACGCCTTCTTCGACACCACTATCGTCAATGCCGAGAGCGACATTGTCCGGCGCAACCGGCTCTGCCTGCTGCATCGCATCCGCACGGTGATGAACCGGGTGGCGGTCTTCTCGGCGGTGGAGGGCGGGTGACGTTTCGGTTTCCCTGGCCGGCGATCGCGGATATGTTGCACCGCAATGAAAGCGCAGGAGATCATCCCGGACCCGAATGAGGCCGTCATCGGGCTCGATGCCGGTGACGCGCTCAGCGATGCGGTCTTCGGACGGCGCGCCTGGAAGTTCGCGCAGCTGACGGCGCTGGGGCTGCCGGTGCCGACGGGAGTCGCACTGTCCTTCGATTGCGTGCGGGAGATCGGCGCGGGCGGCGCGATGCCGGCCCTGCCGGATCTGGGGCCGCCGGGGCGGCTCCACGCCCTGCGCTCCAGCCCCGGCGCGCGGGCCTGGAGCGGGCCCGATGCGCTGCTCGACATCGGCATCGGCGAGGCGGCGGTCGGGGCGCTGACCGCGCGGCTGGGCGAGGCCGCGGCGCTCGACCGCTATCGCCGCTTCATCGCGGCCTTCGCCCATGCGGTGCACGGCCTCGATCCGGAGGCCTTCGGGTCGGGGCGGGAGCCGGGCGATGCCGCCGGCCTGCGCGCCCGGATCGCGGACATGCTCGACATCTTCGCCGCGCGCTGCGGGACGGCCTTTCCGCAGGCGCCGAAGGACCAGCTCGAGGCCGCCGCGCGGGCGCTGGCGCGGGCCTGGCAGGGCGCCACGGCCCGGATCCTGCGCGAGGCGCGGGGGGCGCCGCCCGATGCCGGGCTCGGGCTGATCGTGCAGGAGATGGCGCCGGGGACGCGCACCGGGCCGGACGGCGAGGGGGCGATCCAGACGGTCGACAGCCGCACCGGCGCGCCGGCCTTCGAGGGGGAATTCTGGCGCTTCGAGAACGGATACGGCCGCGCGCTCGGACCCCGGACGCGGCTCGCGCTGCGCGATGGGGCCGCAGAAGGCGGGGCCGCGGGCCCGACGCTGGCGGAGATCGCCCCCGATGCGCTCTCGGCGCTGCGCGACACCTGCGCGCGCACGGCCCGGGGGCTCGGCGACGCCTACCGGATCGCCTTCGTGCTGCAGGGTGGCGCGGTGGCGATCCTCGATGCGGTCCCGGTGCGGCGCAATGCCCGCGCGGCGGTGCGGATCGCCGTCGACCTGGCCAAGGTCGGGGCGATCGACCGCGACCAGGCGCTCCTGCGCATCGAGCCGCTGAGCCTCGTCGAGCACCTGCATCCGCAGATCGATCCGGGCGCGCGGCGCGACGTCTTCGGCACCGGGCTCGGGGCGAGCCCCGGTGCGGCGACCGGGCGCCTCGTCTTCACCGCCGAGGCGGCGCAGGCCGCGGCGGCGCGGGACGAGGAGACGATCCTCGCCCGGGTCGAGACCAGCCCCGAGGACATCCGCGGCATGCATTCGGCGCGCGGCGTGCTCACCATGCGCGGCGGCATGACCAGCCATGCCGCGGTGATCGCCCGCGGGATCGGGCTGCCCTGCGTGGTGGGCGCGCGCGAGCTGAAGCTCGATGCTGCGCGGCGGATCCTGGTCGCCCCGGACGGCCGGGTATTCCACGAGGGGGCGCTGGTCACGCTGGACGGCACGCGCGGCGAGGTCATGGCCGGCGCGCCGGCGATGATCGCGCCGGAGCTGGGCGGGGCCTTCTCGGAGCTGCTCGACTGGGCGGATGCGGTGCGCGACCTCGGGGTGCGGGCCAATGCCGACACCCCGGGCGAGGCGCGGGCGGCGCGCGGGTTCCGGGTCGACGGCATCGGTCTCTGCCGCACCGAGCACATGTTCTTCGCCGCCGAGCGCGTCGGGGTGATGCGCGAGATGATCCTGGCGGAGACCGAGGAATCCCGCCAGGCCGCGCTCGACCGGCTGCTCCCGATGCAGCGCGCGGATTTCGTCGAGATCTTCGAGATCATGCGCGGGCTGCCGGTGACGATCCGCCTGCTCGATCCGCCGCTGCACGAATTCCTCCCCGGGGGCCCCGAGGAGATCGCCGAATTCGCCGCCGTGACCGGGCTCGCCGCCGAGGTCGTCACCGCCCGGGCGCGCGACCTCGCCGAGATCAATCCCATGCTCGGCATGCGCGGCGTCCGCCTCGGCGTGGTGATGCCGGCGATCTATGCCATGCAGGCGCGCGCGGTCTTCGAGGCGGCGATCGCGGTCAATCGCGACGCCCGCGCGCCGGTCGTGCCCGAGATCATGATCCCGCTGGTCTCGGCCAATCGCGAGGTGGAGCTGGTCAAGGCCCGGATCGACGCGGTCGCTTCGGCGGTCGAGACCGAGCAGGACGCGCGGCTGGCCTACAAGCTCGGCGTCATGGTCGAGACCCCGCGCGCGGCGCTGCGCGCCGGCGACCTGGCGGCCTCCTCGGCGTTCCTGTCGTTCGGGACCAACGACCTGACGCAGATGACCTATGGCCTGAGCCGCGACGACGCCGGCCGGTTCATGCGTGACTACGTGAACCTCGGGCTCTTCGCCGAGGATCCGTTCCGGTCGCTCGATCTCGAAGGGGTGGGGGAGCTGATGCTGATCGCGGCGAGCCGCGGGCGGGCGCGCAACCCGGCCCTGACGCTGGGTCTCTGCGGCGAGCATGGCGGCGACCCGCCCTCGGTGCGCTTCTCCAAGCTCGCCGGATTCGACTATGTCTCCTGCTCGCCGTTCCGCGTGCCCATCGCCCGGCTCGCGGCGGCGCAGGCCAGCCTGCTGGTGCGTGCGCCCGCCGTCTCGGATGACGGCGCGTGACGGATCTTCCCGTTGACCTTCCGGGCCTGGCGCGGGGCGGCAAGGCGGCGCTGGCGCGCGTGCTTTCGGCGCTCGAATCCGCCCCGGACCGCCCGGAGCTCGCGACCCTGATGGATGCGGCCTCGGCCGCGCCGCGGGGCATGGTGATCGGCATCACCGGACCGCCCGGCGTCGGCAAGTCCACGCTGCTCGGAGCCTTCATCGCCCGGCTGCGGGCGCGGGGCGAGACCGTCGCGGTCATCGCGGTCGATCCGTCCTCCCGGCGATCCGGCGGCGCCCTGCTCGGCGACCGCATCCGCATCGCATCGGATCCGCAGGACGCGGGGCTCTTCGTGCGCTCCACGGCCGCGCGCCGGCGGCTGGGCGGGCTTTCCGACATCGCCTTCCCGGCGGCGCTGCTGATGCGCGCGCTCTATGACCGGGTCTTCGTGGAGACGGTCGGGGTCGGCCAGTCCGAGACCGAGATCGCCGATTGCGCCGACCTGGTCGTCTTCTGCGCCCAGCCGGGATCCGGCGACAGCCTGCAATACATGAAGGCGGGGATCATCGAGGAGCCCGACGTGATGCTGGTCACCAAGGGCGACATCGGCGCCATGGCTTCTCGCACGGCCGGCGACCTGCGCGCGGCCCTCACCCTCGCGGCGGGTTCCGGCGCCGCGCCCCCGATCGAAGTCGTCTCGTCGCAATCGGGCGCCGGGATCGATGCCGCGCTCGACCGCATCGGGGAGGTCTTCGCGGCAAGGACCGTCTCGGGGGGACTTGCCGGGCTTCGCCGCCGCCAGGCGCGGGTCTGGGCGGAGCGCAGAATCGCCGAATCGCTCGGCCAGGCGGCCGCGGACACGCTCGGGTCGCGATTATCGGGCCGCGAGGCCTCGTTCGCGGAGGTTTCGCGGCTCTGCGAACGCGCCCGCGCGCTGGTTCACGAATCGCTTAAAAACATCTGAATCCCTGCGCAATTCCCGCCGACGCGCGCCGGCGGCTTCACGCGCCGATTGGCAGGATTCCGCTTACGCCTTGGAAAAACTGGACTTTGCTCCGCGCGACCTGACAAACGTCATTCCCGAAAACTAAATTGTGCAGTGCAGCAAGAACGCGGACGAGCGTCGTTCCGCGGATCGGGGGACTTTGCAATGACGGGATCCGGCTTCGGACCGCGCGGGCGCGGATTGGCGGCAATCGCTCTGGCTTTCATCGTGACGCTGGGGAGCCTTGTCCCCGGTGCGGCAGAGGCCGATGCTGCAAAGGCGGGTGCGGACCGGGCGGATTTTGTCCGGGCGATGAATCGGGAACGCTCGGTTCTCGCGGAATCCGGCAATGCGCGGATCTCGCAGCTGGCGCTGAGCACCCGTCCCAGGGCGCGCGCGGATGCGGACGTGACGGTGGCGAGCCGGAGCGTCGCTCCAGAGCTTGCCGATCTCGCCAAGGCCAGCTCGGCGGCGAAGCTCGATACCAAGACCCTCGACCAGCTGCCGCGCGCCACGGGCGACGCCCAGTGGCAGTGCCTCGCGGTCGCGATCTATCACGAGGCGCGCGGCGAGCCGCTGGCCGGGCAGATCGCGGTGGCCGAGGTGATCCTCAATCGCGTCGACAGCCGCAGCTATCCCAATACCGTCTGCGGCGTGACCAACCAGGGCGTGAGCCGCGGCCGCAGCTGCCAGTTCTCCTATGCCTGCGACGGCCGATCCGACGCGATGGCCCAGGCCGGGCCGCGCGCCCGCGCCGAGAAGCTGGCCGCGATCATGCTGGCCGGGCGGCCGCGCATTGTGACCGATGGCGCAACGCATTTCCACGCCACCCGTGTCAGCCCGAGCTGGGCGCGCCAGATGACGCGCACCGCCTCGATCGGCCATCACCGGTTCTATCGCTCGGGCACGCGGGTCGCGCAGCGCTGAGCCGGGGCCGGCGGCGTCAGTCGGCAAAATCCTGCACCAGGTAGAGATCGCCGCAGGCGGGGCCCTTCGGATCGATCCCGACCCCGCTGCCCAGCCGCTCGAATTTCGGCGACAGCAGCGAGGCACGATGCTTTGGCGAGGCCAGCCATCGGCTGACCACCTGCTGCGCGAGGCTGCCGTAGGTATGCACCGGAACCGGGCGCATCGTATCGCCGTAGAGGAAATTGCAGCCGCTCGACTTCATCGAGATCGGTCGACCGAGCAGCTGGTAGACCTTGTCCATCGCGATGTTCTCCGCCGCGAGCCGGTAGCTGACCGATTGCCGCGCCATGCGCTGCTTCAGCTTCGACTGGCCGCGTACGGGCAGCTCGTGGCTGTGGGTCCGGAGCCGCGCCATGTTGGCGGCGTGATCGGCCGCCGCGCGGGCCAGCGCCGGATCGGGGCTGAGCGGGGCGCGGCCATGCTGCCGGCGGGCGGCATTCGAGTAGAAGAGCACCGCCTCGTTGAAGAGGCCCTGATCGAGCGACTGGCCGGTGATCGGCTGGCCGAACCTGCCGGGCGTCTGGCCCGCACCCGTGGCGCCGCCGCCGGCGCCGAGGATCACGAGGCCCAGGATCGCGCTCAGAATGAAAGGTCTCACCGAAGCCCCCTCGCTCGTGTCGCCGCAGCCGAGCCGGAATCCGGCTGCTCCTCACCGGCGGGACTCTGGGCGGCCGGGCTTTCCGTTCGGTTAACGCGCAGGTCCGGGCGACCGGAAAACGCAGGAAACGGTTAACGGATCAGCCGGGTTGCCGCGGGGGCGGCGCGGCGGTATCACCGCGGGAGCGACAGGGCAGGGGTGCCATGGACGAGACTGCAATGGCTTTCGAACTGCCGCATGTGCGGGCCTCGGCCAGCCATTCGGGACCGCCGCTCGACCGCATCTCGGTGCGCGACTACGTGCGCGACATCGAGATCGGCGCCTTTCGCACCGAACGGGGCGTGACGCAGCGGGTGCGCTTCAACGTCGTGCTCGAGGTCATGCACAATGCGGCGGCCGAGAGCGACGACGTCGATCAGGTGGTCTCCTACGACATGATCACCGAGGCGATCGAGGCCGCGCTCGCCGCGGACCGGCTCAACCTGCTCGAGACGCTGGCCGAGCGCGTGGCGGCGGCCTGCCTGATCGATCCGCAATCGGTGCGGGTCTTCGTGCGGGTAGAGAAGCTCGACCGCATTCCCGGCGCGCTCGGGGTCGAGATCGTGCGCGCGCGCGTTCCCAAGGCGGCGCCGCGGATCCGCCCGGTGCGGGAGCTCGCCGGGGCGGCGCAGGCGGTTCGGCCGGCGGTGATCTATCTCGACCGGGAGGTTCTGGGGGGCGCCGGCGCCGCCCGCTGGCTCGATGCGATCACCGGCTGGCACAAGCCGAACGTGCTCTGCATCGCTGCCCCCGAGCCGCAGCCCGCGGCGACGGAGGCGCAGCAGATGATCGGCCTCCTGGCGATCGAGGCGGCGGCCTGGGCGCTGACCGATCGCGATCCGCGGTTCAGCGTCGTGGCCTCGCGCACCGAGCTCGACTGGTCGCTGAAATCCGGACGCCACACGGTCTGGGCGCCGCGGCGCATGGCGACCGCCAGGGCCGGCGGCGACCGGCCGGATGCGAGCGATCCCGCCGGGCTCGCGGCATGGCTGGCCGCGGAGATCGGCGCCGATCTCCTGGTGACGGTCGGCGCGGCGGCGGCGCCGGAAGGGGGTGCGGCCGCGCTGCGGCGCCTCGATCCCGCGCGGCCCGAGGCGCTGGCGGATCTGGGCTGAGGAGGGGGGCTTGGCGGAATCGGGCGTTTGCGATTTCGGCTGGAAGGCGGTCGATTTCTCGCTGCCCGACACCGAAGGCGGGCTCTGGACCCTCGAGCGCCTCCGCGGGCCGAAGGGCCTGTTGGTCGTCTTCATCTGCAACCATTGCCCCTATGTGAAGGCCCTGGTCGAGCGGCTGGTGGCCGAGGCGCGGGACCTCGCGGCGATGGGCATCGGGGTCGCGGCGATCTGCTCGAACGACGCCACGAGCCATCCGGCGGACAGCTACGAGCGCATGGGCGAATTCGCCCGCGAGCACGGGTTTCCCTTCCCCTATCTGCACGACGCGGATCAGGGCGTGGCGCGGGCCTGGGGCGCGACCTGCACGCCGGATTTCTTCGGCTTCAACGCCGATCTCGCGCTGCAATACCGCGGGCGCTTCGACGACGCCGGCCGCGAGGCCCGGCCCGGCGCCCGGCGCGGGCTTCACGAGGCCATGCGCATGATCGCCGAGACCGGCGCCGGCCCGCACGAGCAGGCGGTCTCGATCGGCTGCTCGATCAAGTGGAAGGCCGCGTGAAGGGCGGGCCCAAGGCGCGGCTGATCTTCGATCTCGACGGCACGCTGATCGATTCCGCGCCCACCATCTGCGCGGCGGGCAACGCGCTGCTCGCCGAGCTCGGGCGGCCGCCGCTGGAGGCGGGCACGATCATGAGCTTCGTCGGCAAGGGCGTGGGCAACCTGGTGGCCGGCATGCTGCGGGAGGGCGGCGGCGTTCCGGGCGGCGAGCTCGCGCCGCATCTCGCGCGCTATCGCGCGATCTACGAGGCCGATCCCTGCGCGGGGACCGAGCCCTATCCCGGGGTCCGCGAGACGCTCGCCGCGCTGGCCGAAGACGGCCATGGCCTGGGCGTCTGCACCCAGAAGCCCGACCCTTCGGCGCTGCGCATCCTGCGGGGCCTCGGGCTGATGCCGCCGATCCGGGGCTTCACCGGCGGCGAGACGCTCGACGTGCTCAAGCCCGACGCGCGGATGTTCTGGCATTGCGCCGGCCAGCTCGGCGAGGGGCCGGCGATCATGATCGGCGACAGCGAGATCGACGCGGCCACGGCGCGGGCGGCGGAGGTCCCCTTCGTGCTGCACGTTCCGGGCTACCGCAAGGCTTCGGTGGCGGAGATCGCCCCGGATGCCCGTCTCGAGGATTACGGCGCGCTGCCCGCAATCGTCGCGCGCCTCGTGAACGGCAGGAGCCCCCGATGAGCAGCAACCGCTATCGCCCGCTGGCGCAGACCGGGTCGGTGCGGCCGAACGGGGCCCGCCAGCTCGCTGGGGGGCCGGCCTGGTTCACCCATGCGGCGCTGCACCGGCGGGGCGAGGTCGTGCGGATCGTGGCGGCGGAAGCGATCCCGGAGCCGGCGCTCGCGGCGCTGACCGTGCAGCGCGCCCCGATCTGCGGCCTGACCTTCGAGCGCCCGCGGCTGATGGGCGTGCTCAACGTGACACCCGACAGCTTCTCGGATGGCGGGCGCTTCCTGCGCCGGGAGGACGCGGTGGCGCGCGCCCGGGCCATGCTGGAGGCCGGCGCGGACATGATCGACATCGGCGGCGAATCGACGCGACCGGGCGCCGACGACGTGCCCGCGGAGGTCGAGGCCGGCCGGGTGGTCCCGGTCATCGCGGCGCTGCGCGAGGCCGGCATCGCGGCGCCGATCTCCATCGACACGCGCAAGGCCTCGGTCGCGGCGGAAGCCTTCGCGGCGGGCGCCGGGCTCTTCAACGACGTCTCGGCGCTGGGCTTCGATCCGGCGAGCCTCGGCCTCGCGGCCGCGCGCGGCTGGCCGGTCTGCCTGATGCATGCCCAGGGCGATCCGCGGACCATGCAGATCGCGCCCCATTACGACGACGTGCTGCTCGATGTCTGCGACTTCCTCGAAGCCCGGATGGCGGCGGCGGAGGCGGCGGGCATCCCGCGCGAGCGCATCCTCCTCGATCCGGGCATCGGCTTCGGCAAGACGGTGGCGCATAATCTCACGCTGGTGCGCGGGCTCTCCCTGCTGCACGGGCTCGGGGCGGCGGTGCTCTTCGGGGCGTCGCGCAAGCGCTTCATCGGCACGATCGGCGGCGCGGACCGCCCCGAGGCGCGCCTGCCGGGGTCGATCGCGGTCGCGCTCGAGGCTTTGCGCCAGGGCGTGCAGGTGATACGGGTGCACGACGTGGCGGAAACCCGGCAGGCCATGGCGCTCTGGACGGCGCTCAACGGCGACGGCCGGGACTAGAGGCAGGACGATGGCGAGAAGACTCTTCGGGACCGACGGCGTGCGCGGCCGGGCGAACGACGATCCAATGACGGCGGAGACGGCGCTGCGGCTGGGTCAGGCGGCCGGGCGGCATTTCATCAAGGGCAATCACGCGCATCGCGTGGTGATCGGCAAGGACACCCGGCGCTCGGGCTACATGCTGGAGAACGCGCTGACAGCGGGCTTCACCTCCGTGGGCATGGACGTCTTTCTGGTCGGGCCGGTGCCGACGCCGGCGGTCGGGTTCCTCACCCGGTCGATGCGCGCCGATCTCGGGGTGATGATCTCGGCCTCGCACAATCCCTTCCAGGACAACGGGATCAAGTTCTTCGGGCCCGACGGCTTCAAGCTCAGCGATGCGGCCGAGGAGGCGATCGAGCGCGCGCTGGAAGGCCCGCCGGATCTGGTGGAGCCGGCGCGCATCGGCCGGGCGACGCGCATCGACGACGGGCGCGGCCGCTACATGGAATTCGCCAAGACCACCTTTCCCCGCGGGCGGCGGCTCGACGGGCTGCGCATCGTGGTGGATTGCGCGAACGGGGCGGCCTATCGCACGGCGCCCGACGTGCTCTGGGAGCTCGGCGCGGAGGTCGTCCGCGTCGCGGTGGCGCCCAACGGCTTCAACATCAACAAGGATTGCGGCTCGACCCATACCGCCGCCGCGGTCGAGGCGGTGAAGCTGCACCGGGCCGATCTCGGCATCAGCCTCGACGGCGACGCGGACCGGGTGATGATCATCGACGAGACCGGCGAGATCGCCGACGGCGACCAGTTCATGGCGCTGATCGCCGATCGCTGGGCGGCGGAGGGGCGGCTGGCGCAGGGCACGCTGGTGGCCACGGTGATGTCGAACCTCGGGCTCGAGCGGCATCTGGAATCCCAGGGCCTGAGGCTCCTGCGCACGGCGGTGGGCGACCGCTATGTCGTGGAGGCGATGCGCGCGGGCGGCTACAACCTCGGCGGCGAGCAATCGGGTCACATCGTGATGACCGACCATGTCACGACCGGCGACGGGCTGATCGCCGCGCTGCAGTTCCTCTCGGCGATGGTCGAGACCGGGCAGAAGGCGAGCGAGCTCTCGCGGGTGTTCCAGGCCTATCCGCAGCTCCTGACCAATGTCCGCTTCCGCAAGGGAGCCGAGCCGCTCGCGGAGGCGAGCGTGCAATCGGCGATCTCGGACGGCGAGGCCCGGCTCGACGGCCGCGGCCGGCTGGTGATCCGCAAGTCGGGTACCGAGCCCCTGGTCCGCATCATGGGCGAATGCGACGATCCGGATTTGCTGCGTAGGGTGCTGAGCAACATCGAAGCCGAGGTCGCGCGCTTCGCCTGACACGGACATCCGGGAGAATCGACCGGCCGCGGGACATTCCGAACCGGCATCGTCGAGGCTCTGCCGCGTGCCGGTCCGAAGCCGCCATCCTCCCCGTATCTGGAAAAAATACGTAATAACAACCTGTTACGTAGCGTTACATTGTGAAACGCAGGCATGCCGGGGTCGCCGGAGCTCAGGGCCGCGCTCTCGAAAGGCGGATCTGGCTCGTCGGGAGGCCGGCGAGGATGAGGCCGAGCGCGGCGAGGAACTGCGCGGGCAGGGTCTC
>NZ_DAIUBO010000087.1:0-14758 GCF_036846665.1 Amaricoccus sp.
GAATTGTCCCGCCTCGATCGCCGCGGCCGGCGGGCCGCCGCCCTCCATGCGCTCCCAGACCAGCGCCCAGGCGAGTTCCATGATCGCCGTGATCTCGAGGAAGGCGCCGATCGCGCCCCCGTGCAGCGCCGGCAGCATGGGATTGCCGATCAGCTTCTCGTCATAGGGCAGCTGTGCGGTCAGCTCGTCGCCGCGGCGGTCGAAGACGACGCCCAGATGCCGGATATAGGGCACCGCCTCGACCATGCGCGCCAGCGCCGCGTCGCGGCGCTGCTTGACCACCTGCACCGGCTCGGGCCGCGGCCGCGCCATCACGCCCGCCCCGTCTCGACGGTGAAGGCGCCACTGGCGGCGGCCACCGGCTCCTCGAGCGATTCCGTGTAGGCGACGGCCCGCACGAAGGCGACCGTGCGGGTGATGCGATAGCATTCCGCCCGGGCGACGAGCCGCTTTCCCGGCGTCGCCGCCCGCATGTAGTCGATGCGCAGGTCGATCGTCGCCGTGCTCGCGGGCGCGGAGGGATGCGCCATCACGCTCGCGCCGCCGCAGGTGTCGAGCAGGGCGGTGACCACGCCGCCGTGCAGCACGCCGGTCTCGGGATCGCCGACGAAGCGCGGATCGTAGTCGAGCGCCATCTCCGCCCAGCCCTCGCCGATGCCGACGATCTCCATCCCGAGGTCGCGCGAATGCGGCAGCGCCCGGACGAACTGCCCGGCGATGCGGGTCTTCTCGATGTCGGCGGCGGAGGGTTCCATGGGCTCCTCGATCGGACCGGCGGATTTGCTCACATTGCCGGAGCAGTTTCAAACGGAAACCGCCGGGCCGCGCGGGGAGGAACGGGTATGCGGCGGGCGCCGCCTTTTCGCCTTGAACCGCGCCGGCCTTCTGCGCATCCTCCCCCTCGGGCCGGAACCCGCGGAGAGCCCAGTTGCGCGATAATCCCATTACGACTATCGATGCGGACCGCCCTTCCGGCGCCGGCAGGCCCGCGCCACATCTCGACACTGCACAGACAGGGGATCCGGCATGTCCGCCTACGACCCGCCGCTTCGCGACCTCGAATTCATCCTCCACGACATGCTCGCCGTACAGGAGAGTCCGGTCCCCGGCTTCGCGGATCTCGACCGCGACTTCACCGCCGCCATCCTCGGCGAGGCCGGCCGCATCGCCCGCGACGTGCTCGCGCCGCTCGCCGCGACCGGCGACCGCGAGGGCTGCCGGCTGGAGAACGGCGTGGTGCGCACCCCCGAGGGCTTCAAGGCGGCCTACGACCTGATCGCCTCGGGAGGCTGGATCGGCCTCGACCTCGATCCCGACTACGGCGGCCAGGGCATGCCGCATGTGCTCAACACCGCCATCGGCGAGATGCATGCCGGTGCGAACATGGCGCTCAACATGTACTGGGGCCTGAGCCACGGCGCCTATAACGCCATCCACGCCCATGGCTCCGACGAGCAGAAGCGGACCTACCTGCCGAAGCTGGTCGCGGGGACATGGAGCGGGACCATGAACCTCACCGAGCCGCATTGCGGCACCGATCTCGGCCTGCTGCGAACCCGCGCCGAGCCCCGGGACGATGGCAGCTACGCGGTGACGGGACAAAAGATCTTCATCTCCGCCGGCGAGCACGACCTGAGCGAGAACATCATCCATCTCGTGCTGGCCAGGATCCCCGGCGGACCTTCGGGCGTCAAGGGAATCTCGCTCTTCATCGTGCCGAAATTCCTCGTGAAACCCGACGGCGGCTTGGGCGAGCGCAACGCGCTCTCCTGCGGCAAGCTCGAGGAGAAGATGGGCATTCACGGCAATGCCACCTGCGTGATGAACTACGACGGCGCCACGGGATTTCTCGTCGGCGCGGCCCATGACGGCCTGCGCGCCATGTTCACCATGATGAACGAGGCGCGCCTCTCGGTCGGCGTGCAGGGCCTCGCCCAGGCCGCCGCCGCCTACCAGGCCGCCGCCGCCTACGCCCGCGAGCGGCTCCAGGGCCGCGCCGTCACCGGCCCGGCCAACCCCGAGGGCCCGGCCGATCCGCTGATCGTGCATCCCGACATCCGCCGGGCGCTGATGGACCAGCGCGCCTTCGTCGAGGGCGGCCGCGCCTTCATCCTCTGGGCCGCGAGCCTGATCGACGCCTCCGCCCGCTGCGGCGACGCGGATGCCGAGGGGCTGGTGTCGCTGCTCACCCCGGTCATCAAGGGCTTCCTCACCGACCAGGGCTTCGCCAGCGCGGTCCAGGCGCAGCAGGTCTTCGGCGGCCACGGCTATACCGAGGACTGGCCCATGAGCCGCTTCGCGCGCGACGCGCGCATCACCATGATCTACGAGGGTGCGAACGGCATCCAGGCGCTCGACCTCGTCGGCCGCAAGCTCGCCCAGGACGGCGGCAGGCACGCCATGGCCTTCTTCGCGCTGGTGAAGGATTTCATCAAGGCCAACGAATCTGACGCGACCCTGAAGGCCGACTTCCTCGACCCGCTGAAGGCGGCGTCCAAGGACCTGCAGGCGGCGGCGACCTTCTTCGTCGAGACCGGCATGAAGAACCCCGACGCGGCGCTCGCCGGCTCCACCGACTTCCTGCATCTCTTCGGCCATGTCTGCCTGGGGCTGATGTGGGCGCGCATGGCCCGGGCGGCGCTCGCCGGCGACGAGGATTTCCACCGCGCCAAGCTCGCCACCGGGCGCTACTACATGATCCGCCTCCTGCCCGCGACCGCGCTCCACCTCGCGCGCATCCGCTCGGGCGCCGAGCCGGTGATGGCGCTTCCCTCCGAGGCGTTCTAAGCTCCGCCGCGGGAGGGAGGGCACATGACCGCAAGGCTCCACTGCTTCGGCGAGAGCGGCAATTGCTACAAGGCCGCGCTCACCCTGGAGCTCGCCGGCTACCCCTGGGAGCCGGTCTGGCTCGATTTCTTCCACGGCGGCGCCCGCAGGCCGGAGTTCCTCGCCCTCAACGAGATGGGCGAGGCCCCGGTCTTCGTCGAGGACGGAACCGTGCTCACCCAGTCCTGCGTCATCCAGCTCCATGTGGCCGAGAGCACCGGAAGCTTCCTGCCCCCGCCCGAGCTGCGCCCCGATATGCTGCGCTGGATGTTCTGGGACGGCCAGAAGGGCTCCGGCCAGCAGGGCGCCCTGCGCTTCCTGATGAACTTCCTCCCCGCCGACCGGCGCCTCCCCGCGGCCGAGACCTGGCTCGCCAACCGGGTCGGGGCGGCGCTCGGCACGCTCGAGCGCCACCTCGCCGGTCGGGAGTGGATGGTGGGCGAGGCCCCGAGCCTTGCCGACCTCGCCTGCTGCGGCTATCTCTTCTACCCCGAGCCCTTCGGCTTCGACCGCAAGGCGCTGCCGGCGATCGACGCCTGGCTCGACCGCATCGCCGCCCTGCCGGGCTGGAAGCCCCCCTACGCGCTGATGCCCGGAAACCCCGCCGACCGCGCCTGACGGAGACATCGGATGACCGACGCCTATATCTTCGACGCGATCCGCACCCCGCGCGGCAAGGGCCGCCCCGACGGCGCCCTGCACGAGGTCACCGCGCTGCGGCTCTCCGCACTCACCCTCGACACGCTCCAGGCGCGCAACGGCCTGCCGGAGAACGCCGTCGAGGACGTAATCTGGGGCAATGCCACCCAGGTCGGCGAGCAGGGCGGCTGCCTCGCCCGCTCCGCCGTGCTCGCCTCCGGCATCGGCGAGCGCGTGCCCGGCCTCTCCATCAACCGCTTCTGCGCCTCGGGCCTCGAGGCGGTGAACCTCGCCGCCAACCAGGTCCGCGCCGGCGCCGGGGCGGGCTATGTCGCCGGCGGCGTCGAGATGATGAGCCGCGTGCCCATGGGCTCGGACGGCGCCGCGATCGCCGTCGATCCCTCGCTCGCCTTCCGGACCTATTTCGTGCCCCAGGGCATCTCGGCCGACATCATCGCCACCGAATACGGCTTCTCCCGCGACGATTGCGACGCCTTCGCCGTTGAGAGCCAGCGCCGGGCGGCGCAGGCCTGGGCCGAGGGCCGCTTCGCCCGCTCCATCGTCCCCGTCCGCGACCGGAACGGCCTGGCGATCCTGGAGACCGACGAGCACATGCGCCCCGGCACCGACATGCAATCGCTCGGCGCGCTCAAGCCCGCCTTCAAGGATCTGGGCGAGACCATGCCTGGCTTCGACGCTGTGGCGATCCTGAAATACCCGCATCTGGAGCGCATCGCCCATGTTCACCACGCCGGCAATTCCTCCGGCATCGTCGACGGCGCCGCGGCGCTCCTGATCGGCTCGAAGGATTTCGGCGCCGCCCATGGCCTCACCCCCCGCGCCCGCATCCGCGCCACTGCCAAGATCGGCACCGATCCCACGATCATGCTCACCGGCCCGGTCCCGGTCACCGAAAAGATCCTCGCCGCGGCCGGCATGGAAATCGGCGACATCGACCTCTTCGAGGTCAACGAGGCCTTCTCCGCCGTGGTGCTGCGCTTCCTGCAGGCCTTCGACGCCGACCCCGCCCGCCTCAACGTCAACGGCGGCGCCATCGCCATGGGCCACCCGCTCGGCGCCACCGGCGCGATGATCCTCGGCACCGCCCTCGACGAGCTGGAGCGCTCGGGCCAGGGCACGGCGCTCGCCACGCTCTGCGTCGCCTCCGGCATGGGGGCCGCCACCATCATCGAGCGCGTCTGATGGAGCGCGCCGCCGCCCTCCCCCGCCGCCGGGCGTCAAGAACGGACCCGGGGCTTCATACGGCCTTGAAACCTGGAGAGCAGTCGTTTCGCGCCAACAGGCGCGAAACCGGCAAACAATGCTCGCGCGCATTGCGCGCACCGAATGGCCGCAACGGCGGCCCCCGACGGGGAGGCCCGCGCTGATGCCGAAGATCGCCCGCCCGCCCTTCGCCCGCCGCCACGTGATCCATCCTTTCACCGGCGAGGATCTCGGCGAGTACAGCAACGCCAACCTCGGCGACGCCGCCGGGCTGACGCAGTTCGGCGCGCATCTGGAGATCCTGCATCCCGGCGGCAAGACCTCCATGCGCCACTGGCACGAGACCGAGGACGAATTCGTCTACGTGATCGAGGGCAGTCTTACCCTGGTCGAGGACATCGGCGAGACCCCACTCGCGGCCGGCGATGCCGCCGCCTGGGCCGCCGGCGCGGAGAACGCGCATCGCCTGGAGAATCGCGGCACCGCGGACGCCACCTATCTGGTCGTCGGCACGCGCAGGGCGCAGGATCGCATCCACTATCCCGAGCACGACCTGATCGTGACCCATGACGGCCCGCGCCGGATCTACGCCCGGACCGACGGCACGATCCTCAAGGAGACCTGAGATGCGCCAATCCCGCGGCCCGGCCGCCGCAACCGCGAGCGCGTGATGCCCAAGATCGACATGGACGCGGTCCCGCTCCGAACCGGCTCGATCTACCCCGAGCCCTATGCCGCGCAGATGGCGGGGCGCTCCTCGCTGCGCCTCGGCGACGCCGGCGGGCTGACGCAGTTCGGCGCCAATCTGGTGATCCTGGCACCCGGCGCGCGCTCCTCGCTGCGGCACTGGCACCGGCACGAGGACGAATTCGTCATGGTCACCGAAGGCGAGCTGATCCTGGTCCAGGACGAGGGCGAAACGCTCATGCGCCCCGGCGACTGCGCCGCCTTTCCCGCGGGCGATCCGAACGGGCACCAGTTCCTGAACCGGACCGATCGGGAGGCGCGCTTCCTCGTCGTCGGAACCCGCGCGCCGCGCGAGGTGGCGACCTATTCCGACGTCGATCTCGTGGTCGAGGTCGAGGCCGGCAAGGCACGCTTCACCTATCGCGACGGCACGCCCTTCGCGGGGCCGCGCTGATGCCCCGGATCGACATCGCCACGGCCCCAGTGACCCGCGGATCCGACTACCCCGCGCCGCTCGCCCGCGACTTCGCCGACCGCTGCCGGCTCCGCCTCGGCGATGCCGCCGGGCTCACCCAGTTCGGTGTCAACCTGACGACGCTGCCGCCGGGCGCGATCTCCTCGCTGCGCCACTGGCACGAGGTCGAGGAGGAGATGGTGCTCGTGCTCGCGGGCCGTCTGACCCTGATCGAGGACCGCGGCGAGGCGGAGCTCGGGCCGGGCGAATCCGCCGGCTTCCCCGCCGCCAGCGGCGAGGGCCATCACTTCCTGAACCGCGGGCCCGCCCCGGCGGTCTATCTCGAGATCGGCACCCGCACCGCGGCCGACCGCTGCCACTACAGCGACGTGGACCTGATCGCCATCGACGACGAGCACGGCACCCGCTACACCCGCCGCGATGGCGACCCCTATGAATAATAACGCAAAATCAGCGACTTGCACAGCGTCCCACTGCGGGACGCCCGCCGGGCCGGCCCGGCCGGCAGATCGAGGAGTCCCGGGATGACGATCTTTTCTTCTGAGACCGACGCCGACGGCATCGCCACCATCACCTGGGACCTGCCCGACCGCTCGATGAACGTGCTGACCGAAGAGGGCATCGCCGAGCTCGAGGCCGCCTTCGACGCCGCCCTCGCCGATCCCGCCGTCCGGGGCATCGTGCTCACCTCCGGCAAGGCCGATTTCGCCGGCGGCATGGATCTGGGCCTGCTCGCGACGATGAAGACCCGCGCCGGCGACGACCCCGCACGCGGCCTCTTCGAGGGCACGATGGCGATGCACCGGCTCCTGCGCCGGATCGAGCGCGCCGGCATGGACCCCAAGACCCACAAGGGCGGCAGGCCGGTCGCCTGGGCCTCCCCCGGCATCTCGGCGGGCATCGGCACCGAGATCGGCCTCGCCTGCCACCGCCGCTTTCTCGCCGACGATCCCCGGGCCCGCGTCGGCCTGCCCGAGATCCTCGTCGGCCTCTTTCCCGGCGCCGGCGGCACCACCCGGCTCACCCGCATGGTCGGCGTCATGGCCGCCGCCCCGATCCTGCTCGAAGGCAGGATGCTCGACGCCCGGGCCGCCAAATCCGCCGGGCTGATCGACGAGGTCGTGCCCGCCCGCGACCTGATCCAGAACGCCAAGGACTGGGTGCTCGCCGCGCAAGCCCCCGACCTCGTCAAGCCCTGGGACGCCAAGGGCTACAGAATGCCCGGCGGCGCACCCTACCACCCCGCCGGCTTCATGACCTTCGTTGGCGCCTCCGCCATGGTCCACGGACGCACGCAAGGCGTCTATCCCGCCGCCCGGGCGATGCTCAGCGCCATCTACGAGGGCGCGCTGGTGCCCTTCGACACGGCGCTGACGATCGAGGCGCGCTGGTTTACGAGCGTGCTGATGAATCCCTCCTCCGAGGCGATGATCCGCTCGCTCTTCCTCAACAAGCAGGCGCTGGAGAAGGGCGCCCTGCGCCCGGCCGCACCCGACCAGAAGGTCGCCAAGCTCGGGGTGATCGGCGCCGGCATGATGGGCGCGGGCATCGCCCATGTCGCGGCCCTGGCCGGGATCGAGGTGGTGCTGGTCGACCGCGACCAGGAGGCCGCCGACCGCGGCCGCGCCCATGCCGAGGGCCTGCTCGACGAGGCGGTGAAGCGCAAGAAGACCACGCCCGAGCAGCGCGAGGCGGTGCTGGCCCGCATCACCGCCACCCCGGACTACGCGGCACTCGCCGGCTGCGACCTCGCCATCGAGGCGGTCTTCGAGGATCCGGCCGTCAAGGCCGAGGCGACCGCCCGCGCTGAGGCGCACCTGCCCGAGGACGCGATCTTCGCCACCAATACCTCGACCCTGCCGATCGGCGAGCTCGCCCGCGCGAGCCGCGATCCGGCGAATTTCATCGGCATCCATTTCTTCTCGCCGGTGCACAAGATGGCGCTGGTCGAGATCATCCGCGGGAACGGGACCGGCGACCGCGCCGTGGCCAAGGCGCTCGATTTCGTGCGCCAGATCCGCAAGACCCCGATCGTGGTCAACGACGCCCGCTTCTTCTACGCCAACCGCTGCATCATCCCCTACATCAACGAAGGCGTGCGCATGCTGGCCGAGGGCGTCGAGCCGGCGCTGATCGAGAACGCCGCGCGCCAGCTCGGCTTCCCGCTCGGCCCGCTCCAGCTCGTCGACGAGACCTCGATCGACCTCGGCGTGAAGATCGCGAAGGCGACCCGGGCCGCCATGGGCGACGCCTATCCCGAGAGCCCCGCCGACGGCGTGCTCTTCAAGCTCGCCGAGCTCGGCCGTCTGGGACGCAAGGCCGGGGCCGGCTTCTACGCCTATGACGAGAAGGGCAAGCGCGAGGGGCTCTGGTCCGCGCTGCGCGACCTCTGGCCGCCGCGCGCCGACCAGCCCGCCCTTGCGGAGGTCCAGCACCGCCTCGCGATGATCCAGACGCTCGAAGCGGTGCGCGCGCTCGTGCAGGGCGTGCTCACCGACATCCGCGAGGGCGACGTCGGCGCCATCCTCGGCTGGGGCTTCATGCCCTGGTCGGGCGGGCCGTTCTCCTGGCTCGACTTGCTCGGCGCCGCCCGGGCGGTGGAGATCTGCGACGGGCTCGCCGCGGGCCAGGGCTCGCGCTTCGAGCCGCCGGCGCTCCTGCGCGAGATGGCCGCGAGCGGCGAGACCTTCTACGGCCGCTTCCGGCCCGCCGAAGCCGCCTGAGCGCGCGCCCCGCCGTCAACTTTCACCCCGCCCCGGCGCCCGTCCCCAAAGATGACGCCGCCTTCTCCCGCGGATTTGGCGCGAGGCGGTGCCTCGCCTTTGCCGGTTCGGAATATCCTCGGGCCGATCGATTCGGCAGAATGTCGTATGACGCCGCGCGGGGCGCGGCCTCTTCCATCTTCCGACACTCGTTCCTTTTGCAACAGCGCCGCTCAGGCGGAAGGGCCGTCGCTCTCAGAGCCGCGCGGCACTGGTGCCCGGCGCCGCCGAAAGCGCGATCATGAGGCCCGACCCGACGATCAGCGCGATGCCGAGATAGCCGAGCGCATCCAGCGTCTCGCCCCAGATCGCCCAGGCCCAGAAGCTCGCCGTGGCCAGGAAGAAATACTCGAAGACCGTCAGGTAGCTGGTCTCCCCCGACTGGTAGCCCCAGGCGATGCATCCCACCGCGAGCAGCGACCCCACCGCCTGAAGGACGATTACGAGCAGCGCCGGTCCCGAAAGCGGCCCCCAGGGCCGCACCAGGAAATCCGCCGCGCTCGGCGCGCCCTCGGCGGCGGGCAGCCCCGCGACGGCGAGGCTGCCCACGACGCCCGCAAGCCCGAGGATGAGGAAGAAGGAGAGCAGGAGTGCTGCCACCGGCTCCTCGGCGCACCATTCCCGGGTCAGCAGGTTCGACAGCCCGTAGAGGGCCCCCGCCGCCACCGGCACGAAGGTCGCGAGGTCGAGGCTCGCCGGATCGGGCCGCAGCATCACCAGGATGCCGAGGAAGCCGATCCCCGCCGCGGCCAGCCGACGCGGCCCGATCCGATGGCCGAAGAAGACCGCCGCGAAAAGCAGCACGAAGATCGGCGCGGTGAAGAGCCCCGCCGCCACCTGCGCGATCGGCATGAAGGCGAGCGCCCCGAAATAGATCAGCATCGAGGCCGCCTGAACCCCGCCGCGCACCGCCACCGCCTTCCAGCGCCGCGGCCAGAGCCGCATGCCGAGGAGCAGGGCCGCCACGACCATCAGCGGCACCGCCAGGGCGCTGCGCAACGCATGGAACTGCCAGAGCCCGCTCTCCGCGGCGATGACGCGCACGAAATTGTCGGTGAACCCCAGGAGCACCATGCCGAAGAGGATCGAGGCCGCGCCGCGCGCGGTCGGAGTGGAGAGAATCCGGGGGAGCGGTCGCGCCATGCCGCGACAGAAGCGCGCCGCGGCTCGACTGTCCAGAGCGGCGGCGCGCGCCGGCATGACAATCGCCGGCGCCGGCTTTAGAGCAGGACCACAACCTGCCAGATCCGGAGGCCCCGTGCCGCTGCCCAGGACCGCGCTCGACCGATACCTCCGCCTCGAGGCGACCGGATTCTGGCGCGAGGCGCCGGGCGCGCAGCCCCGCGAGGTCATCGTCTCCTTCGGCCGCACCACGCTGCTGCTCAGCGATCTCGAGGAACGCCCGCTCGCCCATTGGGCGCTCGCCGGGACCCAGGCGATCGGCTCGCGGGACGGCGCCACGATCTTCGCCACCGGGCCGGAGACCGGCGAGACGCTGGCGATCCGCGACCGCGACATGATCGAGGCCATCGCGGCGGTCTCCCGCGCCGCCGAGCGCGCCCGGCCGCGCGCGGCACCGCCCCGGCCGCGTCCGGTGCTCGGGCCGCTGCTTGCCCTCGCCGCGCTGGTCATGCTCGTCCTCTACGGGCCCGGGCTGATCCGCGACCAGGCCCGGCGCATGGTCCCGCCGGAACTGGCCGAAGAGATCGGCGAGCACATGCTGATCGGCCTGATGGAGCAGGGCGGCGAGCTCTGCGCCGCGCCGGAGGGCCATCGCGCCCTCGGCCGGATCGCCGAGCGCCTCGCCCCGGCGCCCGGGCCGCGCATCGCCGTGCTCGATCTCGGCGACGCGCCCGCGGCCGCGCTGCCGGGCGATCTCCTGCTGATCGGCCGCGGAACCATCGCCGAGGCTCCCTCGCCCGAGGTGATCGCCGGCTGGATCGCGCTCGCCGCGGGCCGGGCGCCGCTCGACACGCTGATGCGGCGCGCCGGGCTCTTCGGCGATCTCGCCTTCGTGGTGACCGGCCGCCTCGGCGAGGCCGCCCTCGGCCGGGCCGCCGCGGAAGCGCTCCGCCCGCCGGCGCCGGAGGAGGTCGCCGCGGCGATGCGGCGGCTCCAGGACGCCGGCATCGACCCGCTGCCCTTCGGCGTCGCGGCGGGCGGGATCGACTCCGCCGCCGTCCCGCCCCCCGGCGCCGGAGCAGAGCCCTTGCTCGATGCCGGGGGCTGGGCCGCGGTGAAAGGCATCTGCGGATGATCGTCCGACGCCCGGGCCAGCTATCCCTCCACGACGCGGCCCGCCTCCAGCCGGAGGCGCCGGTCCATCTGAGCGGCGAGCTCCAGGTTATGCGTGGCGATCAGCGCCGCGAGCCCGGTCTCGCGCACCAGCGCCATCAGCATCGCGAAGACCGAAGCCGAGGTCTCCGGGTCGAGATTGCCCGTCGGCTCGTCGGCGAGCAGCAGCCGCGGCCGGTTGGCGAGCGCGCGCGCCAGGGCGACCCGCTGCTGCTCGCCGCCCGAGAGCTCCGCCGGCCGGTGGCCGAGCCGCGCGCCGAGCCCGACCGCCTCGAGCAACGCGCTCCCGCGCGCCTCCGCCTCAGCGCGCCCCCGCCCCGCCGCGCGCTGCGGCAGGGCGACGTTCTCGAGCGCGGTGAATTCCGGCAGCAGGTGGTGGAACTGATAGACGAAGCCGATGGTGTCGCGCCGCGCCCGCGTGCGCGCCCGCTCGTCCCGGCCCGCGACCGCCATGCCGGCGATGCGCACCTCGCCCGCGCTCGGCGCTTCGAGCAGACCGGCGATATGCAAAAGCGTCGACTTGCCCGCCCCCGAGGGCGCGACCAGCGCCGCCACCTCGCCCGCGGCCAGGGTCAGCGAGGCGCCCGCCAGCACCTCGACCGCCGCGGGGGCGCCGGCATTATAGACCTTGACCACGCCCTCGAGCCCCAGCGCCTCACTCATGGCGCAGGGCCTCGACCGGATCGAGCCGGGCGGCGCTCCGCGCCGGCCAGATGGTGATGAGGAAGGAGAGCCCCAGCGCCATGCCCGCCACCGCCGCCACGTCGCCGGGCCGGAGCCGCGCCGGGATCTCGGTGAGATAGCGGATCTCGGGATTCCACACCGAACCGCCGGAGATCCATTCCACCACCGCCTGGATGTCCTTGATGTAGAAGGCGAAGAGACAGCCGAGGATCACCCCGGCCACCGTGCCCGCCACCCCGATCAGCGCGCCGCAGAGAAAGAAGATGCGCATGATTGCGCCTTCGGTCAGCCCCATGGTGCGCAGGATGCCGATGTCCCGGCCCTTGTTCTTCACCAGCATCACCAGCCCGGAGATGATGTTGAGCGCGGCGATCAGCACCACCAGGCTGAGGATGATGAACATCACCCGCCGCTCCACGTCGAGGGCGGACAGAAAGGCGCCCGAGGCGTCGCGCCAGGTCCAGACCAGCCCGCGCGGCCCCGCCGCCGCACCCAGTGCGGGCGCGAGCTCGTCGGCGCGCGAGGGCTCGGCCAGCATCACCTCGATTTCGTCCGCCGCGCCCTCGCGGTTGAAGAAGGCCTGCGCCTCGGCGAAGGGCAGATAGGCGCGGGTATTGTCGATGTCGAAGCGTCCGACCCCGAAGACATAGACCACCTCGTAGTCGTTGATCCTCGGCTGGGTGCCGAAGGGCGTGTCCATGCCCTCGGGCGAGACCAGCGTGACCACCTCGCCCACCCCGACCCCGAGCGAGCGCGCCACGCCCGAGCCGATGGCGATGCCCTCGCCGAGCCGGCCGAGATCGCCCGCGGCGGTCTCGGGCTCGGCGATCAGCGGCACCGCGCGCAGATCCTCCAGCCGCGAGCCCAGCACCTCGACGCCGGTCGAGCGTCCCCGCGCCGAGGCCAGCACCTGGCCGCGGATCAGCGGCGCCGCCCGCGTCCCCCCCGGCACCGCCCCGAGCCGCGCCGCGAGGTCGTCGTAATCCCCGATCAGCCGGCTCGGCGCGCCGAATTCATCCGCCTCGGTGGAATAGTAGATCGTGACATGGGCATTGGCGCCGAGGATGCGCGCGGTGAATTCCTCGCGGAAGCCGATCATCACCGCCTGCACGACGATCAGCGTCGCCACCCCCAGCGTCACCCCCAGGAGCGCGTACCAGGCGATCACCGAGATCCCGCCGTCGCGCCGCCGGGCCCGCAGATAGCGCCAGGCGATCGCCCATTCGAAGGCGGCGAAGGCTCGGGGATCTGCGACCGGATCGCTCAAGGCAGTCTCCGTTCCGGATCGGGCGGCGGCGCCGTTCAATGCCCGCGGTAGATCTCGGTGCAGCGCGCCACGGCCTCGGCGGGCGACATCTCCTCGGTCTCGCCGCTCCGCCGCGCGGTGAGCTCGACCTTGCCCGCCGCGAGCCCCCGCGGCCCGACGGTGATGCGCCAGGGCAGGCCGATCAGGTCCATGGTCGCGAATTTCGCCCCCGCCCGCTCGTCGCGATCGTCATAGAGCGGATCGAGTCCCGCCGCGCGCAGCTCGCCGTAGAGCGCCGCGCAGGCCGCGTCCGTCGCGCCGTCGCCCTGGCGCAGGTTCACCAGCCCGACCCGGAACGGCGCCACGCCCTCGGGCCAGACGATGCCGCGATCGTCGTGGCTCGCCTCGATGATCGCGCCCACGAGGCGCGAGACGCCGATGCCGTGCGAGCCCATGTGCACCGGCACCCGCTCGCCCTCCTCGGTCGAGACCAGCGCCTTCAGCGGTTCGGAATACTTGGTGCCGAAATAGAAGATCTGGCCCACCTCGATGCCCCGCCCCTCCACGCGCCGCGCCTCGGGCAGCGCCGCGAAGAGCGCGGGGTCGTGGGTCTCGTCGGTGCGCGCATAGGGCGTGGTCCAGTCGGTGCAGATCGCCGCCACCGCCGCGCGGTCGCCATAGTCGATCGCGCGCTCCCCGAGCGTGAGGTCGGTCACCGCCCGGTCGTAATAGACCCCGCTCTCGCCGGTGGGGGCCAGCACGAGGAACTCGTGGGTATTGTCGCCGCCGATCGGCCCGGAATCCGCGCGCATCGGGATCGCCTTCAGCCCCATGCGCTCATAGGTGCGGATATAGCTGACCATGTGGCGGTTGTAGGCGTGCAGCGCGTCTTCCTTGGTCAGGTCGAAATTGTAGCCGTCCTTCATCAGGAACTCGCGCCCGCGCATCACCCCGAAGCGCGGCCGGATCTCGTCGCGGAACTTCCACTGGATGTGATAGAGCGTCAGCGGCAGCTCCTTGTAGCTCGCCACGCCGGTCCGGAAGATCTCGGTGATCAGCTCCTCGTTGGTCGGCCCGTAGAGCAGCTCGCGGTCGTGCCGGTCGCGGAGGCGCAGCATCTCCTCGCCGTAATCGTCGTAGCGCCCGCTCTCGCGCCAGAGATCGGCCGACTGGATCGTCGGCATCAGCATCGGGATATGGCCCGCGCGCTGCTGCTCCTCGTGCACGATGGTCTCGATGCGCCGCAGCACCCTGTAGCCCAGCGGCAGCCAGGAATAGATGCCCGCGCTCGCCTGCCGGATCATGCCGGCCCTGAGCATCAGCCGGTGGCTGGCGATCTGCGCCTCGGCCGGCGTCTCCTTCAGCACGGGCAGGAAATACTGGGTCAGTCGCATCGGCGGCGGGACTCCCGGGCAGGCCTTGGGTCGCGCCGATGTAGGCGAAGCCGCAGGGGCGCGCAATCCCGCATCCCCGCCCCGTCCGGCAGCCCGAGCCATGCGCTCGGCACAGATTTGCATTGCATCGGTTGCATGAAGCTGATTATATTCGCCAGCCGAACGATGGGCGTCTTCCACGGCGTGTCGCGGCCCTCAACGAGGTCGCGACCCTTTGCTGTGTGAACCGGATGACCCGTTGGCGCTGGCCCAAGTCGGGGGGGAAGAATGGGGCGGCCTGCTGTCTGCAGGCCGCTTTCTTCATTTCCGGGCGGCTCCCGCAGCATGGCCCCCGCCGCGCCTCCGGCAGGTGCGATCCCGTCCCTTCCAGGACGTCCAACCAACGGCCCCTCCTACCGACCGATACTGCAGCCCGAGGCCAATGTTCGGAACAGAGAAAAGGCCGCGCCCCGCGCGGCCCGCACCGCATGTCCCCGGACCGAAAAGGCGAGGCGCCGGTGGCGCCTTGCCCGGTCCGGTCGCCCGG
>NZ_DAIUBO010000088.1:0-14606 GCF_036846665.1 Amaricoccus sp.
CCGGTCAGCGCTTCGACACGAAGTCGAGCAGTTCGTCGATCAGGTCGAGCGTGGGTCCGGGCAGGACGGTCTCGGGCAGGTCGAAGGTGCTGGGCGCCGCCCCCTGCTCCACGACCACGATGTGATAGACGATCCGGTCGGCTCCCCTGGGCGCCGAACCGGCCCGAAGCCCCGCGAGCGCCGCGGGGTCGAGCCGCGCGCAGGTCTCGCTGTGCAGCGGCTCGGGAAGCTCGTCGACGGCGACCTCGGCCTTGCGCGCCAGCCCGAAGCCGCCGATCCCGCCGCTCGTCGTGATCGTGATCATCATCGCGAGACACCCCGCCGCAATTCCGCCCATCCTCAGATCGCGAGCCCGACCAGCGTCCAGGCCCGCCGGAGCGCCAGAACCTCGCGGCTCCCTACGCCGTGGAGTTGCACCGCGCTCTGCACGGTCTGCGTCGCCCAGTCGTGGAAGCTGGCATAGGGATTGTTCAGCCGCCGCAGCGCATCGTACCACACCTGCCCCGGCACGCCCCAGGAATTGCCGCCCAGATACATGCAATAGAGATAGAAGGCGTGGTTGGGGATGCCGGAATTCACATGGACGCCGCCGTTGTCCTCGGTGGTATTGACATAGAAATCCATGTGATAGGGCTGCGGATCCTGCCCCAGAAGCGCGTCGGAATAGGCGGTGCCCGGCATCTTCATCGAGCGCAGGGCGACGCCCTTGATCCCGGGGCCGAGGATCCCCTTGCCGATCAGCCAGTCGCTCTCGCAGGCCCCGGTTCCCTCCAGCCGCTGCCGGGTCTGGGCGCCGAAGACGTCGGCGAAGCTCTCGTTGAGCGCGCCCGACTGGCCCTCGTAGACCAGCCCGCCGGAGAACTGCACCACGCCGTGCGACATTTCGTGGCCGATGACCGAGGTCTCGATGAAGGTCCGGAAGATCTCCCCGCCGCCGTCGCCATAGGCCATCTGGCGGCCGTCCCAGAAGGCGTTGTTGAAGTTGCGCCGGTGATGCACGGTCGCGATCAGCGTCATGCCGGCGCCGTCGAGCGAATTGCGGCCGAATTCCTCGAAATAGAGGTCGTAGACCGCCCCGGCGCCGTCATAGGCGCCGTCGGCGCTGGCGTCGCCCGTGGGCGGATCGCCCTCGGCGCGGACCAGCCTGCCCGGCAGCGCGGCCCTGCTTTCGCCGTCGTGGATCTCGCGCAGGAGCCCGCGCGCCGCCGCGGCGCCGAGATAGCCCTCGGCGACGAAGCCGGGCGCGTCGCCGCCCTCGGCCAGCATCGGCCGCGCGGCGATCGCCGCGCGGTCGTCGCGGATCCTGCAGCTCTGGTCGAGCAGGCGGCGGGCCATCGCCGCGGTCTTGCGGTCGCCGCGCATCTCCAGCACCCGCAGCATATGCGGCGGCACGATGCAGAGCCGCGAATCGCGACGGACGGGACAGCACATGACCGGGACCCCTCCCCTGACGCCCGCCGGCGGGGTGACGCCGCCCCCGGCCTCTGGCGCCAGCCTACACCGGATCATCGCGGGGATCCGCCCCGAATCGCCGCCCTGCGGGCCTTCGGGACGGGGGAGCCTGCGGGTCACGTCGATTGACATCCGCCGCGCCGGCGCACATCTAGCCGGGGTTCCGGCGATCCGCAGCGTCGCCGAAGGAGTAGCCCGATGGCCGTCGTCGTCGTAGAATCGCCCGCCAAGGCGAAGACAATCAACAAGTATCTCGGCCCGGACTATACGGTTCTGGCCTCCTATGGCCATGTGCGCGACCTGCCGGCCAAGGATGGGTCGGTCGATCCCGACCGGAACTTCGAGATGCTCTGGGAGGTCGCGCCGGAAAGCCAGAAGCATGTCCGCGCCATCGCCGAGGCGCTGAAATCCGACGGCCGGCTGATCCTCGCCACCGACCCCGACCGCGAGGGCGAGGCGATCTCGTGGCATCTGCTCGAGGCGCTCACCAAGCGCAAGGCGGTGAAGAAGGACACCAAGGTCGAGCGCGTCGTCTTCAACGCGATCACGAAGAACGCCGTGACGACGGCGATGCAGGCCCCGCGCCAGATCGACATGGAACTGGTGGATGCCTATCTCGCCCGGCGCGCGCTCGATTATCTCGTGGGCTTCAATCTCAGCCCCGTGCTCTGGCGCAAGCTGCCGGGCGCCAAGTCGGCGGGCCGCGTGCAATCCGTGGCGCTGCGGCTGATCGTCGAGCGCGAGATGGAGATCGAGGCGTTCCGCGCCCGCGAATACTGGACGGTCAAGGCGCTGCTGGCCACGCCGCGGGGCGACGAATTCGAGGCGCGGCTCGTCTCGCTCGACGGTGCGAAGCTCGACAAGTTCGACCTCGCCGACCGGGCCGGGGCCGAAGCCGCGGTGGCGGCGATCGAGGCGCGGGATCTGGTCGTGCGCGCCGTGGAGGCGAAGCCCGCGAGCCGCAACCCCTCGGCGCCCTTCATGACCTCGACGCTGCAGCAGGAGGCGAGCCGCAAGTTCGGCTTCGGCGCGCGCCAGACCATGTCCGCGGCGCAGCGGCTCTACGAGGCGGGCCATATCACCTACATGCGCACCGACGGCATCGACATGGCGCCGGAAGCGGTGATGGCCGCGCGCGACGCCATCAAGGACCGCTACGGCGAGAGCTACCTGCCGAAATCGCCGCGCATGTACAAGAACAAGGCCAAGAACGCCCAGGAAGCCCATGAATGCATCCGGCCCACCGACATGGCCCAGTCCCCGGACCGGCTGGCGCGGCTGGAGCCGGACCAGCGCAAGCTCTACGACCTGATCTGGAAGCGCTCGATCGCCAGCCAGATGGAGGCCGCGCGATTCGAGCGCACCACGGTGGAGATCGCCGACGACGCCGGGCGCGTGGGCCTGCGCGCGACCGGGCAGGTCGTCACCTTCGACGGTTTCCTCAAGGTCTATTTCGAGGGCCGCGACGATGTCGATCTCGAGGCCGAGGGCGATGACGACCGGCGCCTGCCCAGGATCGTCAGCGGCGAGGCGGCGGCGAAGCGCTCCGTGACGCCGGAGCAGCATTTCACCCAGGCCCCGCCGCGCTACACCGAGGCGACGCTGGTCAAGCGCATGGAGGAGCTCGGCATCGGCCGGCCCTCGACCTATGCCTCGATCGTCTCGACGATCCAGGAGCGCGACTATGTGCGCAAGGAGGCGAACCGGCTCTTCCCGCAGGACAAGGGCCGGCTGGTGACGGCCTTCCTCGAGAACTACTTCAGCCGCTATCTCGACTACAATTTCACCGCCGATCTCGAGAGCGACCTCGACCGCGTGACCACCGGCGACGAGCAGTGGCAGGCGTTGCTCGCCCGGTTCTGGAAGGATTTCTCCGCCGCGCTCGGCGAGACCGCCGATCTGCGCATCACCGAAGTGATCGAGAAGATCAACGAGGTGCTCGAGCCGCATCTCTTCCCCGCCACTCCGGAGGACCCCGAGCCGCGCCGCTGCAAGGTCTGCGGCAACGGGCTCCTCAGCCTCAAGACCTCGCGCCGCGGCGGCGCCTTCATCGGTTGCTCGAACTATCCCGAGTGCCGCTACACCCGCCCGCTCGCCGGCGAGGTGGAGGGCGGGGATGCCGCCGGCCCGGACGGCAAGCTGCTCGGGCATGACGACGACGGCCTGCCGGTGAGCCTGCGCGTCGGTCCCTACGGGCTCTATGTGCAGCTCGGGGAGGCGAGCGAGGAGACGCCGAAGCCGAAGCGCGCGTCGATCCCGAAGGGCATGGATGCCGCGGCCGTCGACCTAGCGCGGGCGCTGGAGCTCCTGTCGCTGCCGCGGCGGATCGGCCAGCATCCCGAGGACGGCGAGACGGTGGAGGCCTCGATCGGCCGCTTCGGGCCCTATGTGCGCCACGGCAAGACCTATGCCAGCCTCAAGGATCCCGAGGAGGTGCTGACCATCGGCATGAACCGGGCGATGGAGGTGCTGGCGCAGAAGGCCGCGCGCGGCGGCGGCCGGGCGGCGGCCAAGCCGATCCGCGAGCTCGGCGAGCATCCCGACGGCGGGGCGGTCGGCGTCTATGACGGCCGGTACGGTCCCTATGTGAAATGGGAGAAGACCAACGCAACCCTGCCCGATGGCATCACGCCCGAGGACGTGACGCTCGAGCAGGCGGTCGCGCTGATCGCGGCGCGGAAGCCGGCGAAGCGGGCCGCGCCGACGAAGCGGGCGCCGGCAAAGACCGCCGCGGCGAAGAAGAAGCCGGCGGCGAAGAAGAGCTCCTCCGCGGGCGCCGGGGGATAGAACCGGGGCGATTGCATCTGACCGCGCGACCGCATTCCCTGACGATCGAACGCGGGCTTAGCCGTCAATTCTCGTGTGCACAGGCCGGGATCCCCCAGCCCGATAGACCCGTGGCGAGCGGGCCGCGGCCATTTCCCTATCCCGGGGCTCGGTCCGGGGGCTATGGCGCCGGTCGGGCGGGAGGGCCGTCGGTATTGGTCCCAGATGCGGTCGCCCGGCCGCCGGGACCCGGCCGGCTTTCCCCCTCCCGGGGCTTGTGCTAAGCAGATCCTTCGGGCGCCGGAACAGGGGGAGCCGTCCCATGTCAGACAGCGATCAGGCCAGGCCGACCTGGGATCCGGGGAAGGTCGCGGTGCGCGGCCGGCAGCGCTCCGCCTATGACAGCATGCGCGAGACCTGTCCGGTCGCTTTCAGCGAGACCATGCAATGGTCGCTCTTCCGGCATGAGGACCTGTGTCGCGTCCTCGGCGAGCCCGGGACCTTCAGCAACGTGGTCTCGCCGCGCCGGACGGTGCCGAACGGCATGGACCCGCCCGAGCACACCGCATATCGCAGGATCATCGACGGCTATTTCACCCCCGCCCGCATGGCGGCGTTCGAGCCCGCCTGCCGCGGCATCTGCGGCGCCCTGATCGAGGGTGCCCGCCAGGCGGGCCCCGTGGAGGTCATGGAGGCGGTCGCCCTGCCCTTCGCGGTACAGGCGCAATGCGCGTTCCTGCGCTGGCCCGAGACCCTGCATGCGCCGCTGATCGACTGGACCCGCCGCAACCACGCCGCCAACCATGCCCAGGACCGGCGGGCCCTGTCGGCGATCGCCGCGGAATTCGAGGCGCTGATCGTCGAGCGCATCGCCGCCGCCCGGGCATCGGGACCGGAGGCGCCCGGCGACGTGGTCGCCGAGCTGAGCCGGGAGCAGGTGGACGGGCGGCCCCTGGGCAGCGAGGAGATCGCCAGCATCCTGCGCAACTGGACGGTGGGCGAAATCGGCAGCATCGCGGCCTCCGCCGGCATTCTTGCCGACCATCTCGCCCGGGACGGCGCGCTGCAGGACCGGCTTCGCGCCGAGCCGGCGCTGATCGAGCCGGCCTGCGACGAGATCCTGCGCGTCGACGGCCCGCTGGTCACCAACCGGCGCGTGGTCACGCGCGGCGTGGAGCTCCGCGGCAGGCGCTTCGAGGCGGGCGACCGCATCACCATCAACTGGATCGCCGCCAACCGCGACCCCCGCGCCTTTGCCGATCCCGAAGCCGTCCGGCTGGACCGCGACCCGGGCGCCAACCTGCTCTATGGCGCGGGAATCCACGTCTGCCCCGGCGCGCCGCTGGCGCGGCTGGAACTGCGGGTGTTCCTGGAAGAGCTGCTGGCGCGCATCGGGCGACTCGTGCCCGATCCCGGCGGGGGCAGCCTGCGCGCGCTCTATCCGGCGAGCGGCTACGAGAAGCTCTTCCTGCGCCTCGCCTGACGCCGGGGCGGCTTTTGGCCGCCAGGGTCGAGCGCGCGCCGTTCCGCGCGAGTCCCTTTTTCGCTGCGCGCGTGTTCGCGCGCAGCGACTGCTCTCCAGAACAGCAACGACTTTGATTTTACCAGGTTTTTTCTTTCGCTACCAACGTCGTTGCCCACAGTCCGGATTGATCCTGTCGCGTCTTCCGTCGTCGCTAGCTCCGGTCTCCGTCCAGGACAAGCTCGCACGAAGCTTTCTCGCTGCGGCCCACACCGCCGAGGTTTTCTCGGACTGACTCGAGGGAGCCTTGAGCTTGGGGGCGCTCGCCGGTGCACCCGAATCGGGCGCGTTGCATGCCGCGGCACATCCGACAGGTTGGCGACAGACTGCGCAGCTATGTCGATGAGCGAGCGACGGCGCCGCTTCGGCACGGTGCCGCTTCGACACCGCCAAGCAAAGGGGAAAACGCGCGGATGCAGATCAATGGCATGCTCTTCGGGTCGAAACTGCTCGGGCACGTCGGGTTCCCGACATCGGAGATCCTCGGTCCCGACGCCTCCGAGGACGAAATCGGCAAGCTGATCGACCGCCACGGGCTCATCTTCATCAAGCCGGTCTTCCGCGGCGGCGTCGGCAAGAAGGGCAAGGCCGGGCTCGTCGGCAAGGCGCGCACGCTGAAGGAGGCGCTGGCCGAGAAGGAGCGGCTCTATTTCTGCGGGCACCGGCACGGCAACGCCTATGCCAAGTCGAACGGGGTGACCTTCGAGGCCGGGGTGCCGGCCGAGCAGGAGGTCTATTTCTCGATCACCGACAACACCGCCTTCCGCGCACCGACGATGACGCTGACCCACCGCGGCGGCATGGACATCGAGGAACTGCCGAAATCCGACATCGCCATCGTGCCCTTCGAGGCGCTGACCGGGCTGAAGGCCTTCGTGGTGGCGAACGCGCTGACCGACATCGGCGCACCGAAGGAGATCATCTCGCCGCTCGTCCAGCACCTGCCGAAGCTCTGGGAGCTGGTGCACCACTATGGCATGACCACGCTGGAGCTGAACCCGATCCGGATGCGGCCGGGCAAGGGCGGGCGGCTGACGCCGGTCGCCTGCGACTTCAAGTGCGGCTTCGACCGCGACGACCCGCGCGTGGCCCGGCTCGGGCTGCCCGACCAGCTCTTCGCCGCCGACGTGACCGCCTTCGAGCAGGAGGTGAACCAGCTCAGGACCCACCAGGGGCAGTCGGACGTCTTCGTGATCAACGACCGCGGCACGATCCTTGCCCCGACCTTCGGCGGCGGCGCGAACAGCCTCGTCACCCAGGTGCTCGGCGATGCGGCGATCATCTCCTCGGACTTCGGCGGCAACCCGCCCTACGAGAAGATGAAGGCGGTGGCCTCGATCTGCTACCGGCATTTCCTGAAGCAGACCAACGTGCTCTTCATCATCGGCGGCAAGTCGAACAACACCGACATCCTCGAGACCTTCCGCGGCATGGGCGACGCGCTCCGCGAGCATTTCGCCGCCAACGGGCCGTCGCCGCTCTACGTCGTGGTCGGGCGCGGCGGGCCGAACCTGGTGCGCGGCATGGGCAATCTCGCCGAGACGCTGGAGAGCCTCGGGCTGCCCTACCGCTTCTTCGGCTTCGACAGCGCGATCTCGGAGGTCGTGAACTACGCCAAGCACGTCGACGAATGGATGCGCGCCGGCGGTCGTGCCGAAATCGCGGCGAGCCTCGGACTGAAGTCCGAGGCTGCCTGAGCCGCGACCGAACCCTCCGACGAAACCTCTGAACTCTTGCGCAGGTCGACCCGACCAGACCCGCGGGACCGACAGCGCGCTTCCCGGGAGAAACGCATGTTCCATCAAGGCATCCAGGGCATTCCCTATTACCTCGGCATCCGCTCGCTGGCGGAGATCGCCACCCCGGAGGACCGGGTCGTCGTGCTGAACATCGCCGGCGGCGAGAGCCGGCAGGTGACCCCGACGAGCCACGCCTTCTCCGGCGGCAACGTCGTCTTCGGCACCTCGCCCGGCCGCGCCGGCCAGGTCCTGAAGACCCCGGCGGGCGACATCCCCGTCTACAACAACGTCCGCGAGGGGCTCGAGGCCGGGCACCGCTTCAACACCGGCGTCGTCTACCTGCCGCCCTCCGGCGTGCGCGACGGCGTCGCCGAGCTCATCCGGGTGAACCGCGAGCTGAAGAAGATCGTCATCATCACCGAGAAGATCGCCGTTCACGACGCCCGCGAGATCCGGGCGATGGCCCAGGCCAACGGCGTCGACGTCATCGGCGGCAACTGCCTCGGGGTCGCGGATTCGTGGAACCGGGTCCGGATCGGCGGTGCGCTCGGCGGCGATCATCCGGAGGAATCGCTCCTCAAGGGATCGGTGGCGATCTTCTCGAACTCGGGCGGCTTCACCACGACGATCGCCCAGTACCTCGGCACCGCCGGCTGGGGCACGACCACGCTCATCTCCTCCGGCAAGGATCTCTACATCCACTACGCCTGCCCGGACTTCGCCCGCGCCTTCGCCGCCGACGACCGCTCGAAGGCCGCCGTCCTCTACGCCGAGCCCGGCGGCTATTACGAGCACGGGATCGACTGGACCAAGCCGGTCGTCGCCTGCGTCGTCGGCCGCTGGAAGTCGAAGCTCACCCGCGCCGTCGGCCATGCCGGCGCCATGGCGGGCTCGGGCGACAAGGCCGAGGACAAGGAACGCTGGTTCATGGAGGCGTTCGGGGTCGAGTCGGTCTTCACGCCCGACAACCCGGTGGTCTCGAAGCAGGGTGCGGTCGTCACCAACATCGCCGACATCCCGGCGGCCCTGACCGCGGTGATGAAGCTGAACGGCGCCGAGCCCGACTTCGCGCCGCGCGGCGACCTGGCGCTGAAGCCCTGGATCGCCAACGACCAGGGGCTGAGCCTGCCGGCGGAGATCGCGCTGCCGGTGGTGACGGCGCCGGAACCCTACGCCGACCAGATCGACGCCCTCGCCCAGCAGGTCGGCGCCGTGGTCGCCCGGCAGACCATGAAGGACAAGTCGGGCGCCAGCGTCATGGACCCGAAGACCCAGGTGACGAGCGTGCACGGCCACGAGGTGCTCGACCTGGCGCTGCAGCCGCTCGAGGCCTGCTTCGCCCTGCCGCTCGTCCACGAGATCGCCGGGCCGAACGACCGGGCGCTGCTCGACGTCGCGGTGGCGGCCGAGGTGAACCTCGTCGGCGACCCGATCCTCGTCGCGACCGACGCGGCGCGCGACGCCGGCAACGCCCCGAACGCGATCATGGCGGTGGCCGCGGCGATCACCGGGCCGAAGCGGGTCGAACGGGCGCTCGAATGCACCCGGACGCTCATCGACCTCTTCGCGCATTCCGGCCTCAGGGACGGCCGCGACGAGGCCTTCGACCTCAGCCACATCGCGATCGAACCCGGAATGCGCGCGCTCTTCCTCGCGAGCGCGGAGGAGGCGGACGACCCGCGCCCCGAGGCGATGCTCGCCGCGATCGAGGCGCGCGGCGGCAAGTCGGCATTCCTGAAGTATCTGAAGAGCCTCGGCGGCCGGCTCAGCCGCGACGCGATCCTCGCCGCCATCGCTACGACCATCGCCTGGGCGCCGCTCATGCGCAAGCGCATCACCCGGCTGACCGCCGAGACGCTGCCGTGGTACCTGCGCCTCTACGGGGTGATGGTGGGCGCGACGATTCCGGGCGAACACCACCAGCATGGCTCGCTCTACGGCATCGGCCGGGCCGACCGCTTCGGCCAGTGGACGATGGCCGACCTCTGCTTCCTCGCCATGACCGGCAAGAAGCCGACGCCGGAGGAGGCGCTGCCGCTGCAGATCCTCGTCGGCCTGCTGATCTCGAACGGGCCGGGCTCGATCTCCGGACAGGGCGCCAAGGGCGCGGTTTCCGCCGACGGCCCGCAGACGCCCTCCCGGGTGCAGATCAACAAGGCGATGGTCGGCTTCCTCACCCATTGCGGATACAGCCACGGCGGCAACGGCTACGAGGGCATGGCGTTCCTGCTCGAGCAGTTCAACGACAAGGGGCTGAAGGATCCGACCGATCCGGACCACGGCATCGACCTCAAGGCGATGGCGACCGCCTTCGCGAAGCAGTATCGCCGCGAGAAGCGCGCCTCGAAGGAGGTGGGCGCCGAGCTCCGGGCGCTGCCGGGCGTGCATCACCCGATCTTCAAGGGCAAGCCGGTCAACCACGACCCGCGCGAGCGCTTCGTCGCCGAGTACATGGCGAAGGCCGGGCGCTACAACGTCTTCCACGCCTTCTACAGCGAACTCGTGCAGGCGCTCTACGCCGAGGGCGCGTCGCCCTATGTCTTCTGCGTCAATGTCGACGCGGTGATCGCCGCGCTGCTGCTCGCGCTGCTCTGGCCCGACTACCAGGCCGGTCGGCTCACCGACCGCGACCTCGAGACCGCCGCCTTCACCGTCTTCCTCTACGGCCGGATGATCGGCTCCGCCGCCGAGATCGACGACCACCTCAACCGCGGCCGGAACATGGACACCCGCACGCCGGCATCGGCCTGCGGCTATGTCGTCTGATGGCGGCGCCGGACATCCCGCCCGCGGGCGCGCCGGCGATCCGCACGATCGCGATGCCGGCCGACACCAATCCGGCCGGCGACATCTTCGGCGGCTGGTTGATGAGCCAGATGGATCTCGCGGCGGGGTCGGTGGCAGCCATGACCTCGGGCGGGCGCACCGCCACCATCGCGGTCGAGGGCATGATATTCCATCGCCCGGTCAAGGTCGGCGACGAGGTCTCGCTCTTCGCCGAACTCGTGCGGATCGGGCGTACCTCCATGCGCATTCACGTGCAGGCCTGGCGCCGCCAGCGTCATCGCGCGGCGAGCGAGAAGGTGACCGAGGCGACCTTCAGCTTCGTCGCCCTCGACGCGGCCGGCCGGCCGCGGCCCGTCACCGAACCCGCTCCCGGCTGAGCCTCATTCTCGGGGAAAGGTCTCGCGCCAAAGCGCCAGGAACCCGGCGCGCTTCTGCTGGTCGAGCCCGACCAGCAGCACTGGCGAGAGCGGGATCGGCCGCAGCAACGAATCGTCGGCGTCGGGCAACAGCGCCGCGACATCGAGCACGAGATGCGCGTCGACGAGCACCTCGCGGCCCGGCTCCGACAGCAGGAAATCGATGAACGCCCCGGCCGCCTCGGGGTGCTGCCCCTGCCGCGGGATCATCGCCCCGCGCGCGAGGACAAGCGTGTATTCCTCCGGGGCGACCACGCCGATCCTGCCGTCCTCCGCCGCGCGGGCGAGCGCGTAGGAGCCGAGCACGTTGTAGGCGATCAGGAACTCGCCGCTCGCCACGGCGTCGATGATCTCCGCCGAGCAGCAGGTCGCCACGGCGCCGGTCCGCCCGAAGGCCTCGATCAGGCTGCCGAACGTCGTCGCCTGCTGCGAGTCGGCGAATGCGAAGAGATAGCCGAGACCGGAGGCCTCGATATCATAGGTGGCGACCCGGCCGGCGAAGCGCGTATCGGCCGGCCGCAGCAGGTCGAGCAGATCGAAACGCGAGCGCGGCGCCAGGGCATCGGGGACCAGGTCGCGGTTGTAGACCATGACCGCGGGCTCGCTGGTCACCCCGAAGACCTCGTCGCGCCAGTTCGCCTCCGGCGGCAGCGCCGCGGTCGCCGCCGAGCGGTACGGCCGTGCGCAGCCATCGTTGACGAGCTTGACGTGCTGGTCGATCGAGGAGCTGATGAGCAGGTCCGCGGCGGGAAACTCGCCGCGGCAGGCCGCCGCCGCCACATCGTAGAGATCGTCCGACGCCCATTGCTCGTAGCGAATCCGAAGCTGCGGCGCCGTCGCGAGAAACGCGTCGAGCACGGGCTCGAAGAGCGCCAGGTCCGTGGTGCCACGAAGCAACATCCGCTCCGCGGCCTCCTCGGCACCGAAATCGCCGATGGCCTCCGGCGCGGGTTGGGCGGCCGCGGGCAGCGCGAGCGCGAGCATCGACGCGAGGGCGAGCGCCCAGGACATCATCGCTCGACGCCGACGGAAGGCAGGACCACGGCTGCCTCGAACCCGCCCTGCACGGGCCGGCGGAAGCGCAGGTCGCCCCGATGCGCCCGCGCCACCGCGTGCACGATGGCGAGCCCGAGGCCGGCGCTCGTCGACGAGACGCCAGTCTGCCGCCGGTAGCGGACCTGCGCGTCGGACCAGTGTTCCTCGGGCACTCCCGGCCCGCGGTCGCGCACCGCGACATGGACGCAGCCGGTCTCCTCGCCGACCGCGATCGTCACCGGCGGCACGCCGTGGCGGAAGGCGTTCGCGACCAGGTTCTTGCAGGCCTCGACGAGCGACAGCGCGTCGCCGTCGCACCAGACCGGATCCTCGGGAAGGTCGAGCCGCAGCACCGTCTCCGAGGCACCGAAGTCGTGGTCGGTCTCCTCCGTCGTGCGAATCGCCACCGTCCGGAGATCGAGCCGGTCGAGCGCTTCGGTATCGGCGCGGTGGATGATCATCGCGTGATTGAGCAGCTGGTCGGTCAGGCGGCCGAGATTGACCGAGCGCTCGTGAATGCGCGCGACGATCGCGCGCTGGCGTTCCGGATCGGTCTCTTCGGCGGCCGCATCGGCCTGGGCCCGCAATGCGGCGATCGGCGTCCGGATCTGGTGCGAGGCATCGGCGATGAGGGTGCGCATCGTCTCGACCTGTCGGTCGATCCGGCCCATGAAACGGTTCAGCGTGCCCACGAGGCCGCTGATCTCCCGCGGGACCGGAACCCCGAGCGGTGTCAGGTCGCGCGGCGACCGCGCCGCGAACACGCGCTCGATGCGGCGGAGCGGACTGAGCGCCGAACGCACGGCGAAGACCGCCAGCGCCGACATCAGCAGGCCGGCACCGAGCACGACCACGAGCGCGTTGCGGGTGATCTGGCCGGCGAGTTCGGCGCGCGCCCGGGTGGTCTGCCCGACGACGACGTCGACCGTGCCGGCGAAATCGCGCTCGGCGAACCGCCGACGCGCCACCGCGAACCGGGCCGGCTCCCCCGTGAAGGCGCCATCGTAGAGCCCGGCCAAGTCGTCCGGCGGCGCGGCGATATCGTAGCCGGTGACGAGGGCACCGTCCGGCGCGACGACCGAATAGACGATCCGGTCGTCGGGTGCGAGCGCGAGCAGATCGAAGGCGCTCGCCGGCAGGTCGACGACCACCGCGCCGTCGCGCAGCGTGATCGCGCCGGCGATCTGATCGGCCGCGCCGACGAGCAATCGGTCGAATGTCTGCCGGGCCGCGCTGCGCCCGTAGGCGAGCGCGGCGACGGCGACCGCCGCGCCGCCCAGCGCCAGCAGCAGGACGAGGGCGATCCCCAGGCGTGTCGCGAGCGACGTCGTCCGGGCCGCCGCCGGCTCAGTGTTCCGCAACGAGCTGGTATCCAAGCCCGCGGAGCGTGCGGATCTGCACCCGGCTGCCTTCCAGCTTGCGCCGCAGCCGCGCCACGTGGATCTCCACCGTGTTGATCCCGACCTCCTCCTCGTTGAAGGAGAACATGCGATCGAAGATCCGTTCCTTGGGAATCACGCGGCCGCGGTTCGCCAGCATGATCTCGAGCAGGCTGAATTCACGCCGGGTCAGCGACACCGGCGACCCGCCGATGTCGAGGGAGCGGCCTGCCGGGTCGAAGACGAGATCGCCAAATTCGACGATACCGGCGCGTTCCGAACCCGCTCGCCGCGCGAGCGCGCGGACACGGGCGTGGATCTCTCTGAGATGGAACGGCTTCACAACGTAGTCGTCCGCGCCGCCGTCGAGTGCGGCGACCAGGTCGCCGACGTCGGCGCGCGCCGTCAGCACCAGCACGGGTGTCTGCTTGCGCGCCGACCGAAGTGCCTTCAGCACGTCGGTTCCGCTTCCGTCCGGCAGCATGATGTCGAGGATTACGACATCGTATTCCTGCACGCAGATCGTCTCGGCCGCCGCCTCGACGGTGGTCACGTGATCGACGGCGTCACCGCGCCGCGCGAAGCTCGCGACTATCGCTTCAGCAACGTCCTCGGTGTCCTCGACGAGGAGAAGGCGCATCCTACCCGACCCCCGAGCTTTCCCGCCCGGCCCTTGTCCCGCCACCATACGCCGGAAGGCGTTTGCCTGTCGAGGCGACAGGTTGATGACAGCTTGGGCAGCTAGGCATCTACCGTCCGGGGCGGCGTGCGCTGCGGAACAACAAGATCATGCGGAGGTTTCCATTGCTGAAAACGAAGATTCTTCGGATCACCCTGGCGGGCACCGCCCTCACCGCGCTGGCTTTCGGTGCGCAGGCCCAGGAATTCGCGCCGGAACAGACCGAATGCATCGCGCCCGCCAACCCGGGCGGCGGCTGGGACTTCACCTGCCGGCAGGTCGGGAAGGCCATGCAGGATCTCGGTCTCGTGCCCGGCACGATGCAGGTCACCAACATTGCCGGCGGCGGCGGTGGCGTAGCCTATGCGGAGGTGGTCAACAAGCGCGCCGAGGACAATGATCTGATCGTCGCCGCCTCGACCTCGACGGCGACGCGCCTCGCCCAGGGCGCCTATCCCGGCAACACGATGGACGATGTACGCTGGCTCGGCACGGTGGGAACCGATTACGGAATCATCGCGGTCGCCGCCGACAGCCCGATCAATACGCTGCCGGAACTCATGGAACTGGCGAAGTCAGACCCCTCGAGCGTGTCGTTCGCAGGAGGCTCAGCAGTCGGTGGCTGGGATCATCTGAAGGTGCTGATCGCCGCCGACGCGGCCGGCATCGAGGACGCGCGTACGGTCAAGTATGTGGCCTTCGACGGCGGCGGCGAGGCAGTGACCCAGCTCCTGGCCGGCTCGGTACAGGCCTTCAGCGGCGATGCCTCCGAAGCGAAGGGCTTCGTCGATTCGGGCGACATCAAGGTGATCGCGGTGCTCGCGCCCGAGC
>NZ_DAIUBO010000089.1:0-14601 GCF_036846665.1 Amaricoccus sp.
TATGCCCTCCACTCCGGCTCGATCAGCATCTCGGAGGACGGAGGGGCGACCTGGGCGCAGCATGTCGGATCGCCGGCGGCGCCGATCGGGTTCGCCGTGACCGGCGAGGGGTTCTACGTCGCGACCGCGACGTCGGTCAGCTACAGCCAGGATCTCACCTCTTGGCGCGAGCTCGCGGTGCAGGGAGAGACGAATCTCCCGATCGAGGACTTCGTCAACGGCAGCTTCGAAGCCGGCCTTTCCGACTGGGTAACGATCTCCGGCGACAGCCCGCGCGACGGTTTCGTCGAGCACGTCATCCCCACCGATGGCGTGAGCTACCTGCGTCGCGACTGGATCTACTTCACCTCGGGGGCCTTCGAGGTCGCCCAGAACGTCACCCTGACGCCGGCCGAGAGGGCCGCGATCGCCGGCGGAACCCTCTCCTTCTCTGGCGACGTCTTCGGTGACGGCGGGACAGCAAAGCTGCGGCTCGAGTGCCTCATTCCTGGCCTGCCGTATTTCCGCCCCGGCGACCGGCAGCCTGCCGCGAAGCAGGATAGCGACCTTCTCAGCCTGCTCACGATCGGCGGAACCGAGAGCCTCCCGGATAATGTCGACACCGCCAAGATTTCAATGAACCACACGATCCGGAAGCTCGGCTCAGTCTATGACACGGATTTTTCCTTCCGGGTCTGGCTGCGGATCGATGGCGCGTGGCGGCAGTGGACGTCCGAGCGGGTGATGCAGGAGGGGGTCTCATCCGGCGCCGCGAATATCCGCGACAAGGCTTTTCGGAAGCCGTTTTCACTGACGCTCACGAGCGCGACCCATCCCGGCACGATCTCGCTCGACATCCCGGTCGGATGGAAGTTTCCGATCAGCGACTATCCGGGCGGCGAGGCTGGCGGGTGGTCCGTCTATAACGGCACCTCGGAGACCACGGGCGCGGCGATCGGCTGGGGCAATGGCTGGGTCGTCCTTGCCTCTGCCGACCGCAACGAGCCCACCTGGGAACGGATCGCTGCCTCGGTAGGCTACGTGCCGACCAACGCGCTCCGCTGCGTCATCAAGGCGACCGGCACGCCGGCAGACGTCTACGTCGACAACTGCCGCCTCGAGGTCGTCCGGGCCGTCGAGACGATGGACGTCACCGCGATCGGAGGCGGCCGCGTCGCCGTCAGCGGGTCGCTCTACAAGCTGTCGCCGGCGGGTCTGGAGTTCGAGCGGGCCCTGAGCTTCGACGCCGCCGGCATCACGGAAGGCGGGACGGCCTGGGGTGGCGGCAAGATCTTCATCTCCGACGAGGAGGCGACCTACACCCTGCCGCAGACCGTCCTCGCCGCCTTCGACGACCCGGGTGGCACGCTCCTGCTGATGTCGGGCGGCGAAGTCTGGCAGCGCAACAACGATCCGGAATTCCCGGGCTGGACCACGCTCAGCATGGTCGGCGCGGCCGACATGATCCGGGCCGGCGGCGGATGGGTCGCGATCGGCACCACGGGTGAGGGCTTCGTGAAATCCTCGGGCGATCTGGCGACCTGGACCACGGCCTCGTCGAAGAGCCACGGCAACACCAGGCTGGCGCCGTCGGGCATGAAGCTCCTCGCCTACAATCCGGGCGCGCCGCGGCTCTTCTGGTTCGACGGCGCCTGGCACGTCGCCGGCGATCTCAAAGGCGGAATCATCGACATTTCCGCCGGATAATGCCGCCACTCGAAGAGGCGGGGCCCGATATCCAGGGCATAGACCTGTGCCTTGGAGCCCGAGCCGCATCATGCCCATGACCGAAGCCGAGCGGCTGATCCGGCTCGAAGCGAGGAGCGACTACCACGATCGCGAGATCGCCGAGTTGCGCTCGATGAGCGCCGACATGTCGAAGGCTCTCAAGGCGATCGACCTGCGGCTCAAGCAGATCTTCTGGCTCGGGCTCGGCGCCTCGACGGCGATCGCTCTCGGCAACTCGGACATCGCCGGGATCGCGGCGAAGCTCCTGGCGGTAGGGCCGTAAGACTGCAGGAGGCGGTAATCCAGTAGATGGAACTGCCGATCGACATCCTCGTCATCCCCGACGCTCACTGGCGCCAATCCGACCGCCTCGACCGAGCCTACGCCCTCGGCCGCTTCATCATGAGCCGGCGCCCGCAGGCGATCGTCTGGATCGGCGACTGGTGGGACATGCCGAGCCTCGCTGCGCACAAAGCGCCGTCGCCGCTCGGCACCGGTGACCAGCCCACCAAGCGCGAAGGCCTCCGCGTCGTCGCCGACATCGAGTCGGGCTGCCAGGCGCTCGACGCTGTCCTCTCGGACCTCAACCGCTACAACGCGCGCCAGCGCCGCACCGGGCATCACGAGCGGCAGTACAAGCCGCGGATGGTCTTCCTGGCCGGGAACCACGAGGAGCGCCTCGAGCGCATCCCGAAGCTTCATCCGGCGCTTCAAGGGTTCATCGACGACCAGGCGATCGCCGATGCCGTCGCCCGGCGCGGCATCGAGTGGCATCCCTACCTCCGGCCCGTGAAGATCGCCGGCATCACCTTCGCGCATTGCTTCGAGAGCCCCGGCAACCGGAAGCCGATCCAGATTGGTTCCTGGCCCGCCAAGCTGCCCTTCTCCGCGGTCTGGGGGCACACCCACCAGTTCCACCATCGCACCGCCAGCCTCCCGTTCAGGCAGAGCATCTCCGCCCTCTGCGCCGGCACCTTCCGCTCGGCGCCGCCGCCCGACGCGCCCCACGAATGGTCGGGAGTCGTCATGCTCCACGACGCGCACGACGGCGAATACGACCTCGAGCAGATCTCCACCGACCGGCTGCTGAGGGAATTCGACGGCCGCGCCGCAGCCTGAGCACCCGGGCCCGATATCCATCCTGAGCCCTCGAAAGAGAGACAGATGGATCGGGTCAGCATCTCCCTCGCGCAGTTCCGCGCCTGCCACGCCGTCACCGCGAAGTGGGAAGGCGGCAAGGTCGACCACCCCAAGGACCCGGGCGGGCGCACCGCCTACGGCGTAACGCAGCGCGTCTACGACGCCTACCGACGCGGGCGCGGGCTGGCCACGCGCGATGTCTACAGCATCGACCAGGACGAGGTGCATGCGATCTACCTGCGCGACTACTGGGCGGCGTCCGGCGCCGGCCGGCTCGCGCCAGGATACGATCTCGTCGTCTATGACGCGTCGGTGAACAGTGGGGTAGGGCGGGGGCCTCGGTGGTTCCAGTCCGCCGTCGGCGTCGCCCCTGACGGCAAGATCGGAACGAAGACCATTGCGGCCGCCCAGGCTGCGAAGGACGGCGTCGCGGTGATCCAGCGCGCCTGCGCCGCCCGGCTGGGCTTCCTGAAGGGCCTCGGCACCTGGAGGACCTTCGGGCGCGGCTGGGCGAACCGGGTCTCTGACATCGAGGCGCGGGCGGCCAAGATGTGGCTCGCCGCCACCGGCCGGCCCGTCGCCGAGACGCTGCGGAACGAAGGGAACAAGGCCGCGGCAACCGCGAGGAAAGACGCGACGGCCGCCGCCGGCGCCGCCGGCGGTTCCGCGGCCGCCTCGACGCAGGACGCGGTCACCACGCTCCCGCTGTCGGTTCTCGCCGTCGCCGGCGTCATCGTCGCCGTGGTGATCGTCATCGCCGCGCTCCGCTCCGCCAACAACCGCAGCCGTGCCCGGGCCTATGCCCGCGCCGCCCTGGAGATCTGACATGCTGAAGGGCTATCGCACCTACGCCGTGAACGCCGCGATCGGCGTGCTCTACCTCGCCCTCGAGCTTCTCGCCGAGCTCCAGGCGGCCGGCCTGTCCGAGGTCCTGCCGGAGGCCTGGCGCAGCTACGTCGTGCTCGGATCCGTCCTGGTGAACTTCATCCTGCGGACTATCACCACCACGCCTCCGGGCAGGCGCCCGTGATCGGCACGCTGCTCCGCTGGCTCGTCGGCGGCGGCGTCGACGCGATCGCCGCGCCCCTCGAGCGTGCCTACCGGGCGCGGCTCGATGCGGCCAACGACCAGGAGCGGATCGAGGCCGACCTTCTGATCAAGCGACTCGAGGGCGCCCGGGCGATCGCCGTTATCGAGGCGCAGGACCGCGCCAGTGCGACGCGGGTCGGCCGGCTGCTGATCGTGGTGCCATACGGGGTCTGGTGGGCGTCGATCTTCGCGGTGTCGATCGCCAACCCGCTCTTCGGGCTGCGGCTCGAGATCCACGACATCCCGCCGGACATCAAGAGCATGGCGCTGGTGCTGATCCCCGCGATCCTGCTCGGCGACGTGGCGCGCGGCGGGCTGGCGATGCTGCGGCGCTGACCCGTCGAACCATCCTCGCGGCCGCCTTCGTCCGCCGGGCAGCAGACCAATCTCCGCCCTGAAGTTAACCCGTCGGAGAGAGTTCCCGTGTCTAAGATCGAGCGCATCACCCGCCCGTGCGCGGCGGCAGCCAGCAACTCGCAGGAGGCGCGGGTGGAGCGCTACGTGCGCCTCGCGCAGCGCCTGGGGCTGACCGTCCATGGCTTCGAGCTGCTCGAGGGGCGCGGGATCAGGGTGCTGACGCAGCCGCTCACCGGGGCGGCGCCCGAGGCCGCAGCCGAGGATCCAGTTGACGCGTGGCTCCGAGAGAACGGATAGATGAGGTGGGGGTGGCGGAAATGACGCGTGTCGTTCTGAAAGGGATCAAGAAGACCAGACAAAAATTGGCGGATGGCACCATCCGCGAATACCACTTCATTCGCGGCAAGAAGCTACCGGCGTTCTGGCATTCGGACATGGGGATCGCGCTCGGCTCGCCGGAGTATCTCGCGGCGTACGAGGCGGCGCTCGGCATCGAGAAGGCGGCGTTGGCAGGTAGCGGCCGCGGCACGCTCGACGGGCTGGTCCGCGACTACATGAACAGCGCGCAATGGAAGAAGCTGAGCGGCCGGACCCAGGGCGACTACAGCAAGGGCCTCATCGACGTGCAGGCCCGGTGGGGCAAGACCCCCTACCAGGTGCTGGAGAGCCCGAAGTTCCGCAACGCGGTGCTGAACTGGATCGAGAAGAACTGGATCGGCAAGAGCGCCGACCACCGGCTGACCCCGTTCAAGCGCGTGCTGAGCTGGGGGGTGAAAAACCGCCAGGTGCTGGCGCTCAACCCGCTCAACGGGGCGCCGCTTTACTACGAAGGCTCGGACCGCGACGAGATCATCTGGCACCGCGGCGAGCTCGAAGCCTTCCTCGCCGCCGCCTACCCGGCGCTGTCGCGGGCGGCGCTGCTGATGGCGGAGACCGCACTCCGGCCCGGCGATCTGGTGCGGCTCACGCGGAACCACATCGAGACTACCGAGACCGGTCAGCGGGTGATCAACCTCAAGACCAACAAGAGCAGACGCAAGACCAGGGTGATCATACCGCTGACCGCGCTGGCCGCCGAGATCATCGACTCGACCTCGACGGACCAGCTCCTGATCCTCGTGACCGCCACCGGCAAGCCGTGGGACGAGGAGCATCTGTCGAAAGAGGTTTCGGCGGTGCTGGATGGCCTCGGCCTGCGCAGCGGGAAGGGCGGCCGGCTCGGCGTCAAGGAGAAGGGGGTGCGCAAGGGCCAGCCCGAGCACCTGACGCTCTACGACCTGCGCGGCACCGCCTGCACCCGTCTGGTGCGCGCCGGCTTCGGCCTCGACATGCTGGCCGCGCACATGGGCTGGAAGCCCAGCTACGCCGCCAAGATGCTCGACATCTACCTCGCCCAGGACCCCCGCATCGCCGACGCGATGATATTGAAGTTGCAACCACCGGCGGAACCCGCTATCCCCGCCGCCGGACCGGCAGCGGGGTGAAGCGCGAACGAATTTGGCAAACGGTTTGGCAAACGCCATTTCGGACCCGCTTCGTTCTCGTTTAGCCTCGCCGACCAAACCCTTGCCGGGCAATAAGAAAGTCCACTCTCGGAGGGGTGGCAGAGCGGTCAAATGCAACGGACTGTAAATCCGTCGGGGTAACCCTACGCTGGTTCGAATCCAGCCCCCTCCACCAGCCGTCGTTCAGGAGATGGCCTGACGCTAGAGAAGCGTGCCCTGTTTGGCGAAGGGGTGGACGGGGTCGTCTGCGAACTCGATGCCCGACATGGCTCCTACGTCTCTCACTACCCGCACTAGATCGTGGGCGGTCTTGAGTTCGCGCCAGGGCCAGGGCTCTCGATGAGGCCGGCCCGCGCTATCGCTCGGGGGTGAACTCGCCACAAAGCGCGGAGACCAGAAGGTCGCGCTGCCTGCCTGGGTCTTCGCTGACCGTAAGGGCGAATAGCAGCTTGGTAAATGCAGCTTCAACCGTCATGTCGCGTCCGTCGATCACGCCGCCGTCGCGGAGGATGGAACCGGCGGCATAGGTGCCCAGCGCCATCCCGCCTTCCGGGCATTGGCTGACCGCAACGACCGGGATGCGGCGATCGGCCGCGACCTTGAGGCCTTCCGCCAGCTCCCTTTGCTCCGGGGCGGTGCCGGATCCATAGCATCGCAGGACCACCCCTTCGCAATGGCGCAACGCCAACTGAAAGACCCGGGCCGAGACCCCGGGAGCGAAGGCCAGAATGGCGACGTCGGGCGCGCCGAACGCGTGGCACCGCAGCGTCCCGCCGCCGTAGCGCGGGGCCATTTCGGTCGGCTCGGCGGCGAAGGCGTCGAAGTGGCGGGAGTGCGACTTGCGCACACGGCCGCCATGCAGGAGTTTGCCCGCGAACTGCACCCAGACACCCGCGGGCGCGCTGTGCGCCACGCTCAGAGCCTCCCGCAGGTTGTCTCGCCCGTCGCTCCCGGCAACGGTCAGCGGCAGCATCGATCCGGTCACGATCACCGGCTTTGCAAGCCCCTCGAGCGCGAAGCAGAGCGCCGCGGCGGTATAGGCAAGCGTGTCCGTGCCGTGGGTGACGACAAAGGCGTCGAAGCTTTCGTAGCCTTCCTCGATGAGGCGGACGACGCGGTTCCAGTCTTCCGGCGTGGCATTGGCGCTGTCGATCTGTGGCGTCACGGTGTGGACGGTGACCCGGCCCGACACCTCCCCGCGACGCAGCAGATCATCGATACAGCCTTCGACCACGCCGTAGCCGGGTGCGAATCCGTCGGCGGTCGCGATCATGCCGATGGTGCCTCCGGTGTGGATCAGCAGGATGGACAAGGGGGGAACCCTCCGATCGGGGCGACCGGGTCGGGTCGCGCCGCCGACGCTTTCCGCGGCGGACGCGGCCGAACCCGTTGCCAAGCAATTCTTTCACTGGCCTAGTGGTGTCGATGCATTCGGGGGGAAGCGCAATGCGAATCGAACGGGATTCTCTTGGCGAGTTCGAGGTGCCGGCGGAGGCCAAGTACGGCGTCCACTCGATGCGCGCCTACAAGAACTTCTTCATCTCCGGCGTCCCGGTTTCGGAGTTTCCCGAGCTGGTGATCGCTTTGGCCCAGGTCAAGAAGGCTGCTGCGGCCGCAAACACGAAACTGGGCGTGCTCGACGCCGAAAGAGCCCGGGCGATCCAGGACGCCTGCGACGAGATCATCGGCGGGGCCCATCACGACCAGTTCATCGTCGACATGATCCAGGGCGGCGCCGGTACGTCCAGCAACATGAATGCCAACGAGGTGATCGCCAACATCGCCCTGGCGAAGATGGGCCATGCGCTCGGGGCCTACCAGCATCTGCACCCCAACGACGACGTGAACAAGTCACAGTCCACGAACGACGTCTATCCCACGGCGCTGCGCCTCGCGATCCTGCGCAACGTCGACAGCCTCACGCTCGAGCAGCGGCGGCTGTCCGACGCGTTCGAGGCCAAGGCGGTGGAGTTCGACCACGTGCACAAGGTCGGGCGCACCCAGCTCCAGGATGCGGTGCCCATGACCCTCGGGCAGGAGTTCCGGTCGTTCGCCAACACGATCGAGGAGGACATCGAGCGGATCGGGGAGATCTCGCTCCTGCTTCGCGAGGTGAACCTCGGCGGCACGGCCATCGGCACCAGCATCAATACGCCGCCGGAATATCCCGGGATCGCGGTCGCCGAGCTCTCGCGCGTCGTCGGCCTAGAGCTGAAGCTGGCGCGCAACCTGATCGAGGCGTCGTCGGACCTGGGCGCCTTCGTGATGTTTTCCGGCGTCCTGAAGCGGGTTGCGGTGAAGCTGTCCAAGATCTGCAACGACCTGCGGCTGCTCAGCAGCGGACCACGGGCCGGTCTGGGCGAGATCGTCCTGCCTCCGGTCCAGGCCGGCTCCTCGATCATGCCCGGCAAGGTCAATCCGGTGATCCCCGAGGTGGTGAACCAGGTGGCGTTCCAGGTCATCGGCAACGACCTGACGGTGACCATGGCCGCCGAGGCCGGCCAGTTGCAGCTCAACGCCTTCGAGCCGGTCGCGATCTTCAACATCCTCCAGTCGATCCGAATGCTCAAGCGGGCCATGCGGTGTCTTACCGATCGATGCGTCGTCGGGATCGCCGCCAACGAGGCCCATTGCCGGAGCCTTCTGAACAACAGCCTCGTTCTGGCGACCGGCCTCGTGCCCATTTTGGGCTATGAGAATGCCGCGAAAATCGCCAAGCATGCCTTGGCGACCGGAAAGTCCGTTGCCGATGCCGCGGCCGAACTCGGGTACGAGGCGGGCGATATCGTCTATGACTAGGCACCCGTTCTTCGGCCAAGTTCGGTATGCCCCGTCTGCCTGGGATAGCGCGGCGGATGAGTCTTCCAGAAAGCACCGCGTCGATCGAAGCGCCTCGGGACGTCGACGCCGGCGCCGCTGAAGGGGCTGATCTTCGGGCCGACCGGCATTGCGATGTCGCCGACGCACATCGCGGACACGCCGGCGCGCGAGCTCGCGGGCGACTGCCGCAGGTCGGCGCAAGAATTTCTGCCCTTCTTTCCAAAGATCTCAAGGGGTGCCATGCGGGCGTCGATCCGTCGGGACAACCCCACGCTGGTTCGAATCCAGCCCCCTTCGCCAGGCACTTGGGCGGCGAGGCTGATGCGCTCGGCCGGTCGTTTCACACCCCCGTTCCAAAGGGGCCCGTTCGCCCCGCAACCGGTGCCGGCCGCGGTTGCGGTTGATCGGGACGGGCCGGGCAAGTATACATGGCGTCGACAAAAGGGACGCCCATGACCGGACCGGCTTCCAATCCCCTTCCGGAGCGCAGGCGCGGCTCCGGCGCGAAGATGATCTACGACCTGCTCCGCGACGAGATCCTCGATCTCGCGCTGGCGCCGGGCAGCCCCGTGGACGAGACGCAGCTCGCCCAGCGGTTCGGGACCTCGCGCACCCCGGTGCGCGAGGCGCTGGTGCGGCTGGCCGGCGAGGGCCTGATCGAGACCCTGCCCAACCGCTCGACGATGGTCGCGAACATCGACTTCCTGAACATGCAGCCGCTCTTCGACGCGATGGTGCTGATGTACCGGGTGACCAGCCGGCTGGCGGCCCTGCATCACCGGCCGGAGGATCTCGAGGCGATCCGCGCGCGGCAGGCCGCCTTCGCCGCGGCGGTCGAGGCCCAGGACGCGCTGGCCATGATCGCCGGCAATGCCGCCTTCCACGCCGCGATCGCCGAAGCGGGCCGCAACCGCTATTTCTTCGGCCTGTTCAGCCGGCTCCTGGACGAGGGCCGGCGGCTGCTGCGGCTCTATTACCGCTCCTACGGGGACCGGCTCCCGCAGGCGTTCCTGGAGGAGCACGAGGCACTGATCGCGGCGATCGCGGCGCGCGATGCCGAGGCCGCGGACCGGCTGGCGCAGGCGCATGCCGAGCAGGTCGTGCGCCAGATCGAGCGGCTCTTCACCGGGGAGGGGCGGCTGGAGATCGCGCTCTGAGGCGACCTCCGGCCGAACGGACCGGCCGGGGCATTGCGCGATCCGGCAATGGCGAGGCAATGCCTCGCACCGGTTCGTCGCCCGGAGGCGCGCGCCGCAGGGCGGGGAGGGGGGCGGGTTTCACCTCCCGCTGGTCATCCGCGCGCGGAAATGCCCGGTCACGCCACCGCGTCCAGCCCGAGGGCGAGCAGCCGGTCGAGCAGGGCGATCTCGGCGGCGGTCAGGCGGATGCCCTCGGCTTCCGACCTCGCGCGTGCGGCGAAGCGGCGCCGGGAAGGCAGGCGCGCGCCCTGGCCGGCGATCGCCTCGAAGAGCCGCTCGGCGCGGTCGAAGGGCGCGCCGGGCCGGCCCGCGGCGAAGGCCTCGGGCGAGAAGGCGAGGAGAAGCTCGCCATGCGCCGGCGAGAGCGCGGTGCTGCCGAGCTGCTCGAGCGCCTCCGCGCTGGTCAGGTCGCCGATCATGATGCCTGCGAGCAGCTCGATCATGGTCCCGATCGCCGAGCCCTTGTGGCCGCCGAAGGGCAGCATCGCCCCCGCGAGCGCCGCGGCGGGGCTGGTCGTGGGGCGACCGTCGGCATCGATCGCCCAGCCCTCGGGCAGCGGCCGGCCGGCCCGGCGGTGCAGCTCGATCTCGCCGCGGGCGGCGACCGAGGTGGCGAAGTCGAAGACATAGGGCGTCCGGCCCGGGCGCGGCCAGCCGAAGGCGAGGGGATTGGTGCCGAGCAGCGGGCGGTTGCCGCCGGTCGGGGCGACGGTGGCGTAGCTCGGGCATAGCGCCAGCGCGGCGAGCCCCATGCCGGTCAGGAGCTCGACCTCGGGCCAGAGCGCCGAGAAATGCGTGCAGTCGTTGATCACGAGCGCGGCGACGCCGAGCCTGCGCGCCCGCTCGGCCAGGGCGGGCGCGCCGAGCTCCACCGCCGGATTGGCGAAGCCGGAGCGCGCGTCGACCCGCAGGATGGCCGGCGCCTCCTGCGCGAGCAGCTCCGGCACGGCCTGCGGATCCACCTTGCCCGCCTTCACCGTGCGCAGCACGCCCTCGATGCGGTAGATGCCGTGCGACTTGCAGGCGTCGCGCTCGCCGGCGACGATGACCCGGGCCACCGCGCCGGCCTGCACCGCGTTCAGACCCGCCCCGCGCAGGATCGCCTCGACGCGCCGGCCGAGCTCGGCGGTGGTCAGGATCGTGGTCTCGCTCTCGCTCATCGGAAGTCTCTTCGGATGGTCCGCGATCCCGGGCAGGCCGCGCGGCGGCGCGGTCGTGGATCCCGTTCTCGCCGGCTGGATCGCAGCGGGCGGAACCCGCTGCGATCGCGGACGACCGGGCGCCCCCGGCGTCAGGCGGCGTATTTCTGCACGGCGCCCGGCTGCTTCGACCAATCGGCATACCATGCGTCGAAGAGCCTCAGCTGCGCCTCGACATAGCCGCGCTGGCTGTCGCTCAGCGCGTCGGTCGCGTTGAAATGCAGCCGGTACTCGGGATCGCCCTTCAGCACCATCATGTGCTTGAAGTAGAGCACGAGATCCGGCCCCTCGTCGAAGGACGACAGCACGGCGAGCGCCGCCTCGAGCTCCAGCGCCCGGCTCCGGGCCTCGATGTCGCCCTGCGCCGCCGCCCGGCAGAGCGCGACCAGATGCAGCACCTCCTTGGGCAGCACGCAGCCGATGCCGGTGATCGCGCCGGTGGCGCCGCAATTGACGAAGCCGTGGAAGACGCAGGTGTCGACGCCGATCATCAGCGAGACCTCGTCGTCGCGGCTGGTGATGTTCTCGGCGGCATAGCGCATGTCGGCCGCGCCGCCGAATTCCTTGAAACCCACGAGGTTCGGATGCTCGGCCCGGAGCGCGAAGAAGAGGTCGGCGCGGGTGGCGAAGCCGTAATAGGGGCTGTTGTAGATCACCGCCGGCAGCTCGGGCGCGGCGGCGAGGATCGCCTTGAAATGCTCCTTCTGGGCGGCGACGACGCTGCCGCGCGACAGGACTCGCGGGATGACCATCAGCCCCTTGGCGCCGACCTTCTGGGCATGGGCGGCATGGGCGGCGGCCGAGCGGGTATTGACCGCGCCGGTGCCGGCGATCACCGGCAGGCCCGCGCCGACCAGGCGCTCGACGCCCTCCATGCGCTCCGCGTCGGTGAGCAGCGGCCAGTCGCCCATCGAGCCGCAATAGACCACCGCCGACATGCCGGCGGCGATCAGCTCCTCGCCCTTCCGGACCAGGGCGTCGAAGTCGGGGCTGCGATCCTCCCTGCAGGGCGTCATCAGGGCGGGCATGCAGCCGGTGAAGATTTGCGCGCTCATGTCATGTCTCCTCGAGGATGGTCGTCTGGGGGGCGAGCCCGTGCCGCCGCGGCGAATCGGCGTTCTGGTCCGCGCCATTATGCACGTTGTATGCGATTTGTCGACAAGAAAGCCGCAGGCGGGGCCGGCGATCCGATCCCGTCTCCCGCGCCTCCCGCAAGCGTCCCCTGGGCGGGGATTTCCGCGGGCTCGCGACGGCGTGCGGCCGCGGCGGAAGCGCCGCGGCCGCCCCCGAGGTGCTGGCCTATTCGACGTCGCCGGCCTTGGGCAGCGCGGCCCATTCCGCGAGGAACGCCTCGCGCGCGGCGGCGGCTTCGGCCTCGTCGAAGGGGAAGACCTCGATGTCGGCGAGCTCGGGCAGTCCCACGAATTCCGACACGTTGATGTCGGTCCGGCTCGGGCGGCGGAAGGCGACCTGCAGCAGCTCGATCTGCGCGTCCTTCGACAGCAGCGCGTCGATGGTCTTCTTCGCGGTCTCGCCCGCGGGCGCGCCCTTGACCAGGCCGGAATAATCGGCGGTCAGGAAGGTGCCTTCCGAGGGATAGACCAGCTTCAGCTCCTCCTGGCCGCCGTCCACATAGGCGTAGCTGTTGGTCTCGAAGGTCAGGCCGACGGCGTATTCGCCCATGGCGGCCCCCTTCGGCACCGCCGAGGACGAGCCGCTGATCACCAGATTGGAGACCAGGGCCTCGAAGGTCGCCTTGTCGAGCAGATGCGCGAGCCCCCAGGCGATGGTGTAGCCGGTCGAGCTGTTGGCGGGATCGGGCATGATCACCCGGCCGTTCCAGGAGGGATCGGCGAGCTCGGCCCAGCTCGCGGGCACCTCGGCGCCGTCGAGCAGGTCGGTGTTCACCAGCATGGTCACCACATGCACGTTCGAGGGCTGGAAGAGGTCGCCCGGATAGCGCAGCGATTCCGAGACCGCCGCGAGCTCCGGCGAGCTGTAGGCCTCGAAGAAGGGCTCGTAGGCGCCGAGCGTATTGGCGGAAGAGGACCAGAAGACGTCGCCCTGGGGTGCGCCGGCCTCGGCCTCGATGCGGCGGAGCAGCACGCCGCTGCCGCCGGTGATGACGCCGAGCTCGACCTCGAGCCGGTCGCGGACGAGCGCCTGCACCGCCTCGACCGCCGGGACCGGGTTCGAGGTGTAGAGCACCGGATCCTGCGCGAGGGCCGGGGCGCCGGCGGCTCCGAGGATCAGCGCGGCGGCGCCGATGGGATGGAACTTCATGGGATGTCTCTCCTCTGCTGGGGTTGGATCAGGCGGGCGGGCGCCTGCGCGCGCCCGCCCCGGGGACCGTCATTTCGACGAGAAGACGTCGATGCCGAACAGCCGGTTGGCGAGAATGACGGGGATCAGGATCACGGCGACCAGCACCAGCCCATAGGCCGAGGCATAGGCCATGAGGCCCGAGTCGATCAGCCGGAAGATCTGGATCGGCAGCGTCTCGCGCCCGCCCGAATAGACCAGGATCGAGGCCGAGAGCTCGGCGACCGTCGTGGTCCAGGTCAGGATGGTGGCCGAGGCGACCGCGGGCAGCATGATCGGCAGCACCACGCGAAAGAAGGTCCGCACCGGCGGCGAGCCGAGGCTGATCGAGGCCTCCTCGATCGAGTTCGGGATATTGTGCAGCGTCGCCTGGGCGTTCCGCATGCCGAAGGGCATCCGGCGCACCACATAGGCCATCACGATGATCGCCGAGGTGCCGGTCAGCGGCAGCCAGCCGCCGTTGAAGGCCGCGAGCAGGCCGACGCCCAGCACCGTGCCCGAGAGGGCGAGCGGAACGGCCGAGATGTAGTCGACCCAGGTGGTCAGCACGTTGGGCTTCTTCACCACGAGGTAGCTGACCACGGCGCTGAAGGCGATCGAGATGAAGGTCGCGATACCGGCATAGAGCAGCGAATTCAGGAGCGGCCCCGGGGCGGTGACGAAGACCCGCTCGAGGTTCTCGAAGGTCCAGCTGCCCCATTGCATCACCGGCCCGCGCGCCTTGGTGAAGGCCCCGAGCGCGATGGTGACGAGCGGCAGGAGCGAGATCGCCACCACGAGCCCGGCGGGCGCCGCCACCATCAGGCCGCGCAGGCCCTCGAGCGGCACCGGGCGCGCACCCCGGCCTTGCACGATCTCGTAGCGCCCCCGGCTCACGATCCAGCGGTTGAGGAACAGGACCGACATCACGATCAGCACCGAGACGCTGGCGAGCGTGCTCTGCATGGTGATGCTGGTCGTGCCCTCCGAGACCGCCGCCTGGTAGGTGGAGACCGAGAGGAGCGGCAGCCCGTGGCTGAGGATGATCGAGATCGCGAAATTGCCCACCGTCATGGTGAAGACGAGCAGCGCCGAGGCGAGGATCGCGGGCAGGATCACCGGCAGCATCACCTTCATCCGCGCCCGGCCCGGCGGGGTGCCGAGGCTCTGCGCCGCCTCCTCGAGCTGCACGTCGAACTTGCCGATGGCGGCGACGGTGCCGATGTAGACATAGGTGTAGTAGATGAAGCTCATCGAGGTGATCAGGCCGAACCAGCCGTAGAA